>JAAYFA010000233.1 GCA_012728445.1 Clostridiales bacterium
ACTATATTCGTTTTGATGAAATAATCAATTGCCTTATTTTTCGCCTCTTCAAAAACCGTTTTTGAAATCATACAAACGTCTTCTTTCTTGTTATACGAATCCCGATTATGAAATCTCTGAATAAAACCGAGTTGTTAGGTTAATTTTAATGAGGGATCAGTATTACATCCTTTGTTCCTGTTGATTATAACAATAATTTCCGTGATTATCAATATAATATAACAAAACATAACAATACACAGTGAGCAAAAATAATATCCGGCCCACAATCGATAGAATTGTGAACCGGTTTGATGAATATAAAACAACGTAGTGCGGTTGCTTAGATTTTTAAATACCACTTCTTTTTATCAAAGCAGAAGAGAATTAAGTTATTTCCGGCAATCGACTCTTTAATAATTTTTAGAACTCGCCGCTCAACAATGATTCAACCGCGCTTTTAAATGAAAAATCCGTTAACACTTCGGGCATCCCGATAAAATCGTCAAGCATTTTTTGAATTTGAGTTTTAGTTTCTTCTTCCGGATCAGTTAAATATTCAATACCAATGTTTAAAATGTCACAGCATAGTATCATTTTTTTCGACCACCGTTTCAGTTCGGCGAAGATTTTTCTATCATCGTTTCTAAGCATTTCACAGCATGCATTCAGATTCATCTTGTAATCATTGATTACTTCAAAAGCGCCCATCATATTGCCACTGCGCATTTTCTGCTCAGCGTTCGAAAAAGTTTCACTCAACAAAGGCGAATTGCCGACCTTTAGGCATGATGTTAATAAATTATCGGCAAAATATTTAAATAACTGCCACCCTTCACCGACAACTTTTTTAATTGCGTAATCCCAGGAGGTTAAAGGGTTATATTTTATCGGATTCCAAAGATAATTGGCAACTGTCAGTAACGGAATTTTTGTGCATTCGCAAAACTCCATGCAATTTGAAATGATACCTTCCGAATAACGGTAAAGATCATTGTCTCTTCCTGCTATGTAACCCAAGTGCATTTCATTGAACATCTCGGCGTCGTTTACCGGAAAGTTATCCCAGTATAAAGGTTTGTGATTTGTCGAATTGCTGAACAGAATGGCCTCCGGCACGGTAAGCTCCTGCGAGCAGATGTTGCGCCCTGTCCAAAATAAGTCTATTCCCGGCTCAATTCCCTGTCCGAGTTTGGATATAAAATACTCATTGCCTTTGCCGTTGTATTGCAGCGGGCATAGCGTAAGCTCAATATCGCCATCAAGTGCCTTTAAATCGTCATAAAGCTTGTTAGCAAGGTAAATATGGGCATTAACGGTTTCGCCGCCGAAAGCTGCTATATCTTCATCAAAATGGAGTTTTTCGGGAATATCGTCAAGCAGCAAGCCGAAAGTCTTTACTCCACACGAATGAATTTGCTTTATCTTGTTGACTAAGGCTCGATAATCATCTTCGCTTGTGTATTTCATACTGAGGCCCGGCGCAATGCAAAAATAAAAGTCAACAAAGCATTCTTTGGCAAGGTTTATCAGTGCTTGCAAATCGGACAGCTCTTTTTCGGGATATAATTCTTCCCATTGCTCTCTGTGGTACGGGTCATCCTTCGGGCCGTAATAGTAAGTATTCATCCTGTGGGTGGACATGAGCCTTAGCATATCCGTTCTTTCTTCCGGTGTCCATGGTTTACCGTAAAAACCTTCTATAAAACCGCGGCGGTGAAAGAGTGGATAATCTTCAATTTCGCCGATGATGATTTCACCGTCGGCGATTTGATGAGCGACGACATTCAAGGCATGCCATAAACCGTGATTTTTAGCAAAAGTAATCTCTACTTCAACATTCCCATCTATTACCTTGCTATTAATAATGTATTTTTCATTTGTAATCTGCCGACTTTCTTCCACAAAAGTAAGCCTACGGCTGTCTTCGAAAACGGTGGTTATTTTGACATTGCCACTTTCGGCATAAGTAATTCCGCTTTCTATGCACCAGTCTTTAATAAACAATGCCTGCTCACCATCGGCAGATATAATGGCATCACTTAAAACAAACTTTGCGGAAGTCTCAGTAATCTTTTGCGGTGTTGGAAAAATCATTCTAAAAGTCTCCTTTTACTCGTTTATATTTATTTCAAAAAGTCATCAAGACAGTCCTTGTTAAGTGCAATCATTTCTTCAAACAGCTTTTTGCCTTTTTCTTTTCCGATTCTTTTTTATTTGATTTGTCTTCACTAGATTTTTTCATTTCATAATTTTTTATAACTTGAGTATATACTTCAATTATTTTATCTCCAAATTCTTTTGA
>JAAYFA010000172.1 GCA_012728445.1 Clostridiales bacterium
AAGCAATACCGTATAAAATCCTGTTTATTCTCGTGTTCGGCGACGAGGCGCAGTTGTGGATTGAAGCATCCGGCACGTTCTACAACACCGACTGGCAGCCGCTTGGTGGTTTTACGTTGAAGTTCGAGGGGTTGAATCTGGATGCGGTGTACGAAAACTTGGCGCGGCAGATATCGGGTGGTCGACTCGGAACGGACGGCGATATTGAAGAAGCCGTAGACCGTGATAAAATTCGGCAAAAACTCGAACGGGACATTCTCACTTTGGAGAAAAAACTACTGCGTGAAAAGCAGTTTAATAAACAAGTTGAGTTAAACGGCGAATTGAAGCGGCTATGTGCCAAATTGGAAAGGATGGGGTAAATATGAAATTTACTTTTACTGCAAAAACATATCCTGCAAGTCAGGATTTTCTCAAAATAATCGAAGGCGGCGAAGCCTATCCTTTGGACACCTTTATAGAGAAACACAAAGCTGAGGCTGTTTCGCCTTTGGATGCTGTCTTGGATAATTGCCAAATTGAATATCGTGGCGAAGTCAAAAATTACAAGGATTATATAAGCGAATATCTCTCTTTTACGGAACGGATGCGCTTTTTCGAGTTTAACTCTTTCAAAACATGGCCTGAAAAAGATGATAGGAATGCCGTCCATTTTGTTAAAAAGGCAAAAGAGTGCCTTGAAATCGCACGGTTTTTCACAATGAAGAGTGCCGAGTGGTTTGAGTCAAATGAGGGACTTAACTGGAATACTGGATATACGCCCCAGTTTCTATGTCGCTGTATTTACTTTGGAACGGCGGCAACATGGTATGCGAATTGCTACGACCACATCTTGCAAATCGTATACTGGAGTTTAAAACTCTATACTGCTACAAAAGACAGAGACGATAAGCCGTATGACTCGACGTGGGATGATAAAAAGATAATTTCACTTTGTGTGTTTGACCTTGTTGTTGCTGAATTAAAAGCTCGTGGTTACAAGGACATTCGAAAAATGCTGACAACTTGTAGCGCACAAATTGATGAAGTTCGGCAATGGTCAAACTACACCAAGCATAAGGGTGGACTTGATTACAAGTATATCGAGGCAGACGACCCATTTATGGTTTTTATCCAAAAGGACGGTGGAGAAAAAGAACAGATAAAGAGCTTTGAACCGCCCATCGAAATAGATATTGATGCTGAAATGCACAAACTGGCTGAGGCTCACGAAAACTTGTTCAACTGCTTAAGTGCCGTTGTTAGCGAAATTGATTTTGACAGCCGAGCCTTACAATTTATGAAAACGGAGGAACCCACTCATGAAAAAACCAAAATTTGAAACCCCGAACCTCACCGCAGAGAATGTGGCGAAAATAGCCGAACTATTCCCCGGCGTGGTTACCGAGGGGAAGGTTAATTTTGACCTGCTGCGCTCCATGCTTGGTGATGAGGTATACGGCGACGAAGCCTACGAGTTTACATGGGTGGGAAAGCGCGCCGCCATTGCTGAAGCTGGGCGGCCTATTC
The DNA here is from genome assembly GCA_012728445.1 of Clostridiales bacterium. Taxonomy (GTDB): domain Bacteria; phylum Bacillota; class Clostridia; order Oscillospirales; family Acutalibacteraceae; genus UBA1447. The sequence continues at coordinate 1,510 of JAAYFA010000172.1, forward strand.
GCAAGACATTGCGACCGGTTGTTGAGGACGAAACTACTCCTACCGGCGCAGACAGTACGGGAGAACTATACTGCAGCAGTGGTAGCAAAAACTGGGACACGACAGAAAACTTTATGTGGCATTTTGGCTGCTTCTTCAGCCATGGCTTTGATACCTATTGGTCCTAGAACGTTACCTATTTCATGAGGGTCCGATATCAAGCAAGTAGTGCCTGTTGGCAAAGATAATCTTGTAAACTCAGTAATCGTAAGCATGGCACTTTCAAAATGCATATGTGCGTCAAT
>JAAYFA010000269.1 GCA_012728445.1 Clostridiales bacterium
CCTGATTTAATTTTGAAGGTTATATCCAGTAGGGACCCACCTGAATCAAGCCCCTCCGCATTGACAAATGCATCAAATATGGTTTTGAAGTTGCCTTCCTTCGGGCGATAATCCGGATTAACGACTGAAAGGCTACCTATAGACGCAGCACCGAGTGTATGTTCTTTATATTCCAATTTGCTTGCGTCATATTTTAACAGTATTCCCGCAGCACCAAGCTTTGAATTTGGCGAGATGGTTATGGAAACCGTCACATCATCCCCTGCTTTACCGCTCGCATCGGAAACCGCTAATTGAACAGCAGACGCTGCGATCAGATGCATCGGCATAGAAGTAAAGCCGATGAACAGTACAACAGCAAAAAGAAGTACAAGCGCTTTGAGAATGCTATTTGAAATTTTCATAATTTTCCTCCTAATTTTCGAGCATACAAGTCGATGGCCTGTATACAAAACTGCCTTGATTTTCTCGTGCCATTGCTGAGCATATTAACGGTGTATAATTTGATTATTTCTTTTTCTTGAAAGCAATCAGTGCCCCTGCAGCAGAAACAGCCAGCACACCGAGTACGCTTAGCGTAATAATCAATCTTTTTTGTGCAGAAACTGTTTTTTCTTTTTCCGGAACAGAAGTTGTTTCAACGTCAGATGAATTGGAAGCAGCTTTTGCGGTTACCTCGCCGTTTTCGACTTCAAAAGCGATGGGCTTGTAAGCGGAATCACTTGCATCGCCTTGCACTTCAAGTAAAACAGGCGTTGTACCTGACCAGCCCGGTGCAACCGTAAAAGTCACATCTAACAACGAACCCTCTGCTGTTACGCCGGTTGCATGAATAAACGCTCCTTTTAGGGCGTGTGAATCATCTGCAGTTTTAAAGTTCGGGTTGAGCGTAGCGAAACCATCCACTGCGGCATCCCCGGGGGTGTTGCTTTTGTACAGCAATTTATCGTTGTCGTATTTAAGGATAAAATCAATGGCAGAGAGATTTGAGCTTGCCGAAATGTTTATTGACACTGTGACTTCATCGCCGGATGAGCCTTTAGCATTCGTCACTGTCAGTTTCATAGGCGATTCGGCGCTCACAATAATCGGAGCAGAAAACATCACCGCCGTTATGCATACCGCCAAAAGTACCGAAATGGTTTTTTTAGCAATTCTTTTCATGGTTATGACACTGCCTTCCTGTTAGTTAGATGCGCTTATTGAACAGTTTCGATAGAAACACTCAGGATTTTCACATCTTCAATAGGCTTGTCCGAGAGATTTACCTTAACGCGTGCTATGGCGTCAATAACGGCCATTCCGTCATACACTTGACCAAAAACTGTATGCTTATTATTGAGCCATGGCGTACCGTCTTCTGCTTGGACGATAAAAAACTGACTGCCATTTGTGTTTTTACCGGCATTTGCCATGGAAAGCGAACCTTTAATGTTGGACAGGCTATTGCTGAACTCATCTTCGAAAGCCGAACCCCAGATGCTTTCTCCACCTCTGCCGGTACCGGTTGGATCACCGCCCTGAATCATAAAATCTTTGATGACTCTGTGAAAGATAAGCCCATCGTAATAACCATTTTTCGCATGGGTAATAAAATTTTCAACAGCCTTCGGCGCTTCGTTCGAAAAAAGCCGTATTTTCACTGTACCCCTTGTTGTGTTAAGCGTTGCAACCGTTTCGCCGGCGATTGGTTTGTCAAGCTGATTCATCATTGTAATCCTCCAAATATATTTTTATAAGTTTACCACCGAGACCGCTTTTTTTCAACACCTTATTGCACATCTTTCAATCGAACAGAAAAACATTGCTATAGCTTACGCCTTTGAAAACATCAACTCTTTACAAAATAAATTGGGTTGGTAATGGCATAAAGCAGTTCCGGTATAGGCTTTTTAGCCTCTTCGGCGGAAAGTGTCCGTAACACCGCTTTGTGTAGCAGCTTTCCAATAAAATTCTTTTCATATACAACTTGTGCCCTGACAAAGCCGTCGCCGACAACTTGAGTACTGTAAACGTAATCTTTTTGTGACTTGTTCGTGTATTCGTGTATTAATCCCTTTTGACTGAACACCTGCAGTTTATGCTTCTTTTTCATATTACTTACGATTATTTCCACCGTTTCCGAACCCTTTACCTTTACCGTGTCACCCACCGAATACCCCGAACACCGCAGGTCTATCATTGTCGAAGTCGGGCTGCGCGTTATTACGCAGTGGCCGTTTTTTATAGCCGTCAAAATAGTTTGCTTGTCGTTGCAGTCGCACCGGACCCTTGTCGTGGGGGAAGCCAGCAAATCCGTAATATAGTAGTCGTGGTGATAATCGGAACCACCGACAACCGGAATACGAGCACCACCTTCGAGCTTTTTTTGCCACCAGTGGGCGGCAATCATCTCTTTGGCAACAGCCGGACCGTTCCATATTTCAATCCCATCGTAGTCCACGTCATCAATATTGTAATCGATCGGATTCATAAAGCAGAACGGATGATTTAACACACGCATAGCGCCATTTCGTTTGGCTTGCCCCAGTTTTTCATTGAGTTCTGCCAGCGTGACAGTCGCATAAGAGCCGTTATATGGTTTTTTTACGCCCAACAAATTAATGTGCCCGTCATAATTGGTAAGCTCCAGACCTTCAATAATGGTCAACCCTTCCACCAAAGGAATGGCCAAATCTTCGGTCGAATTGTTGTGGTCGGTGATAAACAAAAAATCCAAGCCTTTTTTCTTTGCTTTTTGTGCCAGGTGCAAAACGGTATATTTGCCATCGCTGTTTGTGGTGTGGGTATGGATGTCTCCTTTCAAATAACGAAACTCCTTGAAAATATAGGTAACATCATAAAAAGCCGTCGCACCGCTATCTTTAACCTGATAACACCCGACAATGATCTGCCAAGTTCCGTGCGGTGGTCTGCGTTTGTAACCGTCGGATGCAAAACTGCTGCTGATAACGATCTTTCTCATGTTCGAACCGCTGGAACCCAAATCGTCTCCATTTTCATCAAGCAAGGCGAAGTCGATAACATTCTTTGCCTGATCCGTCACATTTGAATTTGCTTCGTCACCCGTATAGCTGGGCTTGATCTCAATGGTTTCCACATTATCCGGAATTTCAAGCGGGATGTAGCGGAATCGCCTTTCATCATCCTTTTGAATAGCATATTCTATTTTTTCTGTTTGAGTCTTCACTAAACTCCTCCTCAACCGGAGACGGGTTTATTAAACAAGTGTAATGGTTTTTATCTCTTTTTTATATTAAAGGCGAAAATCTCACAAAAGTCAAGTGGTAACGCAATGCTTTGCGGAAAGATCAATGAACTGCTGCTGTTCGGCATGATATTTTTGCTGATACAAAAGTGATATATCCGCCCCGCGCGCATAGCGGGTATCATTTAAAAAAAGCACTTCCGAAGAAGTGCTTTTTTCGTGGCTGGGATGGCTGGATTCGAACCAACGAGTGACGGAGTCAAAGTCCGTTGCCTTACCGCTTGGCGACACCCCACGATGGATTATATTTAAAACACGCAAAGCTTACGCCTTGCGTATCTTATTTGAATGGGGTGGGTAATGGGATTCGAACCCACGACATCCAGGACCACAACCTGGCGCTCTAACCGCTGAACTATACCCACCATACGAAAACATTGTCGCCTGCCGTTGCGGGAGAAAATGACAGCACCCATAACCGGGAACACTGACTGCCCGCTGCAGGCTTTGGCGCGCTTGAAGGGACTCGAACCCCTGACCCACTGC
>JAAYFA010000361.1 GCA_012728445.1 Clostridiales bacterium
GAATGGAAGTGATCTTTTACCATATCCGCAACCATTGTTTGCGGCAGCGCTGTTTCGGCAGTATTGTCAAACAATCCAATTTGATCAAGCCTTGCGCCGTAACTGCCGTCACTCACCGGCTTTGCAAAAACGGTTAAGGCCAGTAAAATAGAAATCAAACTGCCGGCGGCAAGTGAAAACTTTTGAAACACGATTACATCCGCTCCTTAAAAACTATCTTCGGTAGCTTTTCAATCCATCGCTATGGCTTTATTGGTCGCTATATAGGTCATTCTGCAGTCCACATGCTGACTGCCGTGGGAAGTGCCGTGGCCGCCGTGATCAGAGGTGATGATAAACAGCCAATCCTCCCCGGCATAAGTACTGCGGGCTTCGATGGTCCTTATCAAGTCATAAGCGTCCCTGTCGCAGCCTTTGATGGCCTCCACATACTCCGGCACATCGTTGCTGAAGCCTTTGCCATGCCCTGCGGAATCCGGCCGTTCATAGACGAAGAAAACAATATCTGCGCACGCAGGTGAAGCGGCCTCGCTTAGCAGGGCTTGATGCAGTGCGTCGTCCCACGAGTATGTTTCCCAGCGGACATCGATGTCGTTTGCCATGGTATACCTTGCCTCTTCCCGATAGGTGGCATTTTCGCCTGTGATGTGCCCGTCCCAAATACACATGAATGCAGCACTGTCTGCTTTGCCGCTTTCCACAAGGGAGGTCAATACGGTGCGGCAGTCACTGTTCAATAGTTGGCCGTTATTTTTAACGCCGGTATCCTTCGCCCATTTGCCTGTAAGAATAGATGCCCAACCGGGCCCGGTGCTGGTTGCCTGCGCGTTCAAAACCTTGTCCGTCCCGCCGGCGTAGGAAACATACAGCCCACCGCTTGCGGCGACAGCATTCACAGCACTGTTTTCCATCCCTTTGATATTGAAAAGCCCATCGCATCGCGCACCGTCATAACCGAAGATAAAACACTTCTTAACCGTTTTGCCCCGGGGCAACGGCGCGTCAAAATGCTCGTTGACCATTTCCGCCACTGCCGTTTGCGGTAAAGCGGTTTTAAAGGTGTTGTCGAACATACCGGATTTATCCACCCGAGCGCCGTAGATACTCTGATTCAGTGTAAAAAGCATGACCAATAATGCGACAAACACTTTTACCGACTTGAAAAGGGTCTTAAAATTGATTGTGATATTCACTGCTCATTCCTCCATATTCAACTAATAAATATTTTTGACTTCCTTACAAAATATAGTATCACAGTTAAATCCACTTTTCAACAAAAGGGGTGTCATTTTGCAAAAGGTTTGATATAATGGTTTTACTGTTTTGTTTGATTTTTATATTTTAATGATGAGAGGAAGATGCCCGATGAAGTCTCTACTGAAATCAACCGCATTATTCATGGCCTTGCTCATGCTGTTTTCGACTGTCGCTTTGGCAGCGCCGGACGGAGCACAAACCACTGTGGATGAATGGGCCGCAGAGTGGGAAAACATTAAGAGCGATGACAGCGTTATTGCGCTGACACCCGGATCTGACGAGAGCCAGATGAACTTCGCTTGGCTTAGCGCTCTTTATGACTTCAAGCCGCAATTCAAGCTCAGTAAGAACAGCGCAATGAACAACTCCGTTGCCATTCCGGTGGCAAGCGCCCTTACCATCGTTGGGAAAATTACAAACAAAGTCACCGCCACCGAACTCCGACCCGGCACGGAATATTACTACAGTTATACGGAAAAAGGGCTTTGGAGCAAACCCGAAGCTTTTAAGACCGGTAGCGGCAACAATTTTAAAGCCATCCTTGTGGCCGACTCGCAAATTGGCAGGTCAGGGGATGAAAAATCAGACGAAGTGCTGTTTAACGACTCCTTCGGCTGGAACGCAACCCTTGAAGCCGCGTTTGATGCTAACCCGGACATTGATTTTATTTTGTCCGCCGGCGATCAGGTGGAAACGGCCGGCACCAACCTTCAATACAATTTATTTTTGGCACCGTCCCCGTTAAGGAATATCCCACTGGCAACCACCATGGGCAACCATGATTTTTACCATCCGCTGTACCAATACCACTTTAACAACCCCAATGAGTTTGAGGATGAAGTGATTCAGTCCCCGGGTGGTTCCGGCTACTGGTTCACACGCGGCAGCGCACTCTTTATCGTGCTCGACTCCAACATACCGGCACCTGTCCACCAAGAGCTGCTCGTCAAGCAGGCAGTTGAGGCAAACCCTGATGCCGTGTGGCGCATTGTACTCATGCATCACAGCATCTACGGTGCAAGCGGTGAACCGACCGGGGCAAACCTATGGCGGTTTTACGCACCTGTTTTTGATCGCTTTGAAATTGACCTTGTGCTCAGTGGGCACGACCATCGGCATTGCCGTAGTTATCCGATAAAAAACAACAAAATCGTCGCTGATGGCGAAGGTGTTGTCTACCTGTGTGCGAACTCCGCTTCCGGCAGCAAATACAGTGGCGTACCCGAAACGCAACCATGGTATGCGGCAAACAGCAGCCAATTGAATGCGCCGGCTTATACCGTTTTAGATTTTGAGAAGAACATGATTACAATAAACACCTATCGCGCCGACACCATGCAGACGACGGACGACGAATACGTAATGCACAAACAAGCCCCAACCGGCGCCGTACCGGTGCAAAGTTTGTTGATGCGATTTTTTGCTGCAATAAGCACGCTTATCATGGTCATCAAGGCTTCCTTATAACGCTAAAGCTGTTTCGCTTTACGCTTGACTTTTATAATAACGAGAGGATGTTTCAAGATGAGCAACATCGGTAAAATCGTACATGATTTAGCACCCGGTAGCGAAAACCAGCGCAACAGCGAGGGGGCATTTATAACCCTCAAGGATGGACGCATCCTGTTCGCTTACAGCCTTTACGGCGCAGGTTTTTACGATGAATCTAATGCGGACATCGCCACCATTATTTCCGCAGATGGCGGCGAAACTTGGAGCGAACCGAAAACTATATTGACGGCAGAAACCCACGGCACAAAGAACATTATGAGTGTATCCCTACTGCGACTTGGCAGTGGAGAAATCGGCATTTTTTACTTGGTGAAGGCGGGGTTACACGACTTAAGGCTCGTCATGCGGCGCTCAAAAGATGAGTCTACCACCTGGAGCGAACCCGAATTTTGCATCAAGCGACTGGGCTACAATGTGGTGAACAATGACAGGGTGATTATGCTCTCAAACGGCAGGCTGATACTCCCCTCGGCCCACCACGCCGTCAGGCTTCAGCCGGCCAATGATTCCTTTCCTTATGCGGTCAACTACTTTTACTACTCCGATGATGACGGTAAAACGTGGTTTGAAAACGACTGCGCCGTCTCCCTCAATTCCCCACATACCAAATCCGGTCTGCAAGAGCCGGGCATTTTGGAGCTGACACCCGGAACACTGTGGTGTTGGGCAAGGACCGACATGGGCCGGCAGTACGAATACTTTTCGCGCGACTTCGGCTTAACCTGGAGCAACCCGGAACCTTCCCGCTTTACCTCCCCCTGCTCCCCGCTTTCCATGAAACGAATTCCGGCTACAGGTCAACTGCTGGCCGTTTGGAACCCTACCCCGAACTATCCGACTTATAGAATCGACTTTGGCAAGAAGGGCGACCGTAAGCGTTTGCTTTGCGCCATAGGCGATTGCAACGGCACCCAATGGAGCGACCCTGTTATTTTGGAAGATGATGACGAAAGCGGCTACTGCTATACGGCAATCCACTTTACCGAGTCGGCAGTTTTACTCGCTTATTGCGCAGGTAATGATGTGAAAGATTATTCCATCCTCTCACGGCTCAGAATTCGTAAGATTGAATTGGCGGATTTAATTAAATAAATCCTGTATCGAAAGGAGAATAATTAAATGAAAACACTAATCGTTTACTATTCCATGTCCGGCAAAACAAAGAAGGCCGCAACAGAAAGAGCAAAAAAAGAAGACGCCGATATTTTTGAAGTTAAAAAGAAAAAACCTTATTCCATTATAACCGCGTTTATTTTTGGCGCGCGCGCCGCGATGGCGCAAAAAACGGTAGAAATTGAAGAATTGGGATGCGACTTCGCGAGCTATGACAAAATCATCCTCGCAACGCCGATTTGGGGCGGTTTCCCCGCTCCCCCAACCAACAATGTGATTGCCATGTTGCCATCCGGCAAAGAGGTTGAACTCATCTTCACCTCCGGCGGCGGTGGGTCGACAAAATGCCTGGATAAGGTAAAAGCGCTTATCGAAAAGCAAGACTGTAAAGTTGTCGGGTATGTGGATATAAAGGTCGCCAAATAGTAGTGTATTTGCTTTCCGACAGGCGTGGAAACCGACTACTACGGTTTTTTTGTAGTGGCAGGCTTCCACGCCTGCCGGAAAATTATTGAGGTTAAAGAGAAGAAGGATTTGTGGCGAACAAGAAGTTGGTGGTTGGGAAAGGCACCTCCCCTATTTTAAAAA
>JAAYFA010000391.1 GCA_012728445.1 Clostridiales bacterium
GCGTTTAATTGTGTGCTGATTGGTCAGGGTGCCGCGGTGCAGTTCCAAGTACAACTCGCCCGTGAAGGTGTTCGGGTTCACGACGGTTGATTCAATAAACTTCATCGCGTCGCTCACAAGCATATGCTCCGCTTTTGGCACACCGTTTAAGTCCTTGCAGCGCGCAGCCAGTTCAATCATTTCAAACTGCGGGCCGCCGCCACCGTCGCCATAGCCATAGGCACAAATTCGTTTGTCGGTCACGGTCGTTTCTCTAATGGTTTCGCCGTAGCCTTCTTTGAGCTGTTTGGTGAGCGTTTCGGCATCGGGCGGGCAATGGGTGGTGTTAAAGTGCGTGAACACCTTGGTGCCGTCGAGCCCTTGCCAATAGAACGTATCGTAAGGAAATGGATTTGTATCGTTCCAGCCGATTTTAGTCGTGAGGAAATAATCCACACCGCAGCTTTTCATAATCTGCGGGATGGCGGCACTGTAGCCAAAAGTATCCGGCAGCCAAAAGCAGTCGGAGGTATAATTAAAATGCTTGCGCGTAAAGCGCTGACCCCACAGGAACTGCCTGACCATAGATTCGCCCGAGGTAATGTTACAGTCACATTCCACCCAGACGCCACCGTTTGGTTCGTACCGGCCCTCGGCGACAAGCGCCTTAAGGCGCTCAAATAACTGCGGATAGTGTGTCAAAATCATATCGCCATGGCAGGCGGAGCTTTGAATGAATTTATACTCCGGGTATTGTTCCATTAGACTGACTTGGTTGGAATAGGTGCGTGCGCACTTCTTGATTGTTTCGTCAATATGCCAAAGCCAAGCGGTATCCATATGCGAATGACCGATGACGGCGGCAAACGGGGCGCCTTCGGCATTTTTAACTTCAAGCACTTTTTTCATATGAGGATGCGCTTGGCGAACGGCATCGAAAAATGTCTGCGGGTCCGTATCGGCAAAAGAGTAGTACAGCACTTTGTGCATTTCATACAGGGCATTAACGGCTTCGGCACGGCGGAAGCTGTCCGCAGGCAGGATTTTGACCAACTGATTGAGGGTGACCAAATCAAAGTAGAACTCCTGAATTTCCAAGTTTTTGGTGCAGACGTCGATGCCGTTGTAGGCAAAGTCATAGTCGAGCAGCGCCTCTTCTTCCAGCGGCATACAGCCTTTGTAGGCATGACCGGCATAGTATTCGACAGCGATGTCCATCACGTCCCCCGCGGTGGGGGCTTTTTTTATTAAATCACAGTAATGGTTGCCGTGGCCGGTGAAAACAATTTTAGAGGCAAAAGTGCCAAATGGCTCGCCGTTGACCCAAAGCAACGCTTCGTAGCCGCCAATATGCGGGCGAACATACAGGTCCTGCCCGGCAAGGTCTGCGGGAACGGTATAGCGGGCGGTAAACCAGCAGTAAGCACCCTCCCCGCCCCAAATCCAGCCTTTTTCAATGTTTGTAAAGAGAGAAGCGTCAGGTATTTGATGGTGTTGCTCTGTTGTCAAATAAGCCGTACATTCCAGCTCGTCTACTTTCTCGAAAATAAACGGCTCGATGGTCGATTCAAATCTTTTGAGTTTACCGAGCATACGCTCGATTTGTTTGTCTGTAAGCATATTTCAATTCCTTTATTTAAACGGTTGGTGGTCGGTGAACAAATAAACCGGTAGGGGTGCGCATTGTGCGTCCGAAGAAAAAACAATGTCATTTCATTTGGATGATGCGACAAAATGCGCACGTGCAATACACGGAACCATGCGAAACAGATGCTACCCGTTTTCTTTTTAAAACAGGTTTTATGCGATATTTTACAGCACAACCTCTTTCCCGGTTGCGGCGGATTCATAAATACCCGTGAGTATTTTTATCATATTGACGCCTTGTTCGATTTTAAAAACAGGCTCGACTCCTTTGGCGACAACATCTACAAAGTGGTTGATGTTCGCCTCGTGCCCTTGCATGTTATGAAAAATACCGGAGTCAAACTTTTTCGCTTGGGCGTTGTATTTCCATCTATCGAGCGCGGTGTTTTTCTTTTCATCATAAATATTGATGATGTCATTTTTCCACTCCAGGCCTTTTTTGCTGCCTCTGAGTTCAATGAATCTGGCTTCACTTTTGATGTTGGAAGCCCAGCTGAACTCGATTTGCAGGCTCGCGCCGTTATCGAACTTAATAAACCCGAGCGCCAAATCTTCTACATCATAGACGCCGTCGGTTTTTGCTTCGCCGAACTTGGCGTGGACGGAATCGGCCTTATCGGAACTTTCCGCGAATTTGCTGTAGGTGCAACCGGAAACGGAAACGGCGTTCGGGTTCCCCATCAAGTAAATCGCAAGGTCAATCATATGCACGCCCAAATCAATCAGCGGGCCGCCGCCGGAGAGCTCCTTTGTTGTAAACCAGCCGCCTTTGCCGGGGATGCCTCTTTTCCTGATCCAACCGCATCTGCCGGCGTAAATTTCGCCCGCTTGTCCGCTTGCGGCAATATGCTTCAAATACTGTGAATTATAGGTATAGCGGTTGTTGCGAATAACCATCAACTTCTTGCCGGACTTTTGTTCGGCTTCCTGCATTTTGAGGACATCTTCCACACTGATGGCATCCGGCTTTTCGCACAGCGCATTCGAGCCGGCGTTCAGCGCATAGCAGGCAATGGGGCTGTGCAGGTAGTTTGGTGTACAAACGTCAACAATGTCGAGCTTTTCCTTGTCAATCATCTCTTTATAGTCTTTATAACATTTTATATCGGGTGAAAAGACCGATTTCGCTTTTTCAAGCTTTTCGGGGTTGATGTCACACACCGCGACCACCGAAACATTGGCAATCTTTTTCCACGCAGACACGTGCGGGCCCTGCGCAATTCCACCGAAACCTACAATACCGACTTTTAACATACACTTTTCCTCCTTGATGATCATTTGTGAATTTTATTTTTTGCTACGCGGGCAGACGGCTATACAGATGCCACAAACTGCGCCGCGGCCGATTTTGTTAAAGTTCTTTTTCATATACTCACTGCATTTTTCCGGCAATAAATAAACATCATCATCCTGTTCAATCGACCACTCACGCCCGATAATTGCATTGGCGGGGCAAGCGACGACGCAAAGATTGCAGTCTTTGCACGGCGAAACCGGCACATGGACCTCGGTTTCAAACGCACAATCGGTAAAAATCGTACCCAGTCGCACCTGCGCGCCATAGAGATTGTGTAAAAACAAGGTGTTTTTGCCTATACTGCCAAGCCCTGCAAAGCAAGCAACTTTTTTGTGCGAGTACCGCCCGGCATAGTTCCAGCCTTTGTCGTTGATGCTTTGGGATGCAGCAACGGGGATATATTTATAGCCGGCCTTGTCCAAAAACAACCCGGCTTTCAGCAAGAGCTGGTCAATAAATGCGTTTACGGTTCTGTAGTGGTGAAAATAGGTGTGCGTAGGCCCTTCATTAATTTCGTCAATGATCGCTTCGGAAAGCTTGACCACGATGCTCACCGCATAACGGCACTCCCCAAAACCGGCTTCGTCAATATGGGCAAAGCCCACATCGGTCGCGCCGTTGTCCAACAAAAATTGTTTTAGTTTGTCTTGAAAAGTCATCGTCTCTCCGTTTACAAAATCAATTCTCGACAGTTATGCTCAGGGATCCGCCCGTTTCCCCTGCGCGGACGCCGTCGGCGTTATAGGCGACTACCTTATAACCGCACTCATATTCGCCCTTCTTCAGTTTCTTTTTCAGCTTATCCTTCAGGATATACTCGCCCGGCTTCAGTGTTGGTGACGTATAAATCGGTGTACTATCCATTGCATAAAAAGTAAAATCCATGTCAAACTCACTGGCCTTAGGGTTTTCCAGCATGATATCACCCTGCGAATAGCCGTCGCTGAAGGTTACCGTCTTGTTGATACGAAAACGAATCTCCCCTGCCGGAATGTTTTCAACATCCGCAAGTCCATCGCTGATGGGAATTGTACCGATTTTCACTTCTCCGCGCGGCACAAACAGCCCGCCGACCATATTAAAAAAGCCAACCTTCGTCAAGAGGACGGCAAGCAAAATCAACGCTATGCATGCCGTCACCGAAATGATTATTATTTTATTTTGAGAGATTAGGTCGACAATTCTCTTCGACTTATTCTCCGGTTTGCTCGACTGTTTCTTGTGTGCCTTGCTCATTGCCAATCACCAACTTAAATTTCATATGTTGAACGCCGATATTCTTAAAGGTTACGGGGTCGTAGCCGGCAACGACGACTCTTAACTCGTAGGTGCCGTAAGGCATCGTGTCGAACAATTTTATAGAGGGCAAATATTTACCCGGTCTGATCCCCATGGAGCGGTAGACGATTGTATCGTCATTTAGTATTGTTACTATAAAATCACATTTGTTTGTATCCGGATTCCCTAAAATAAGGGGGAATTGGTCATACCATTCTTCAATCATAAACTCGTTGTTCGCAAAAAACTTGAATGCCCGCGTATCGCCTTTCGCCTTTGTGTCTTTTGCCTTTTGCAGCTGTTGTTCCGGCTCGGCCTCAATATCTCGCACATTGACCGACACTTCGGTTATGCCTTTATATTCCGGCACCGCTTTTTCGGGCGGATTATATGAAAAAATTGACACGCCTATCGCAACGACAGCAAGCAATACAACACCTGCGGCTACGATCATAACAGCTTGTCTTGCTTTCAGCGACATTTTTTCGGATTTTTCTTTAACAACAGAAGTCCGTCGGGTTGTGAAGTTTGCGGCCGTGGCTTTTGCCGGCTTCTTTGGTCCGGATTCTTTCTTTGGTTTCTCGGGTTTTTGTTTTTTTACGGGAGGAGGCTCAAGAACCTTTTCTTCCACCATATTGTTAGCTTGTGTCGTTTCGGTATTGTTATCTGCTACCGTCTCCTCAACGGGTTCTATAGCTTTGAAAAGAGCGCTGTGAACAAGGTTTGCTATCGGGTTTTTCGTTATATCGGAAGTTTCGGGTTGCGCAATGCCCTCCGTGGCAATTTCGTCTGTCACATCCTCGGTTGTTTCGATGTCCTGCGTCGTTTCTTCCGGCTTGGACAGTGCCGAGCGCACAAGGTCAGCGATGGACAATGAGTCTTGCTGCGCGACATGAGCGCTGTCCCTTGTGGCGAGATGGTCTTCAACCGGCTCCATCTCCCCCGGAACGCCATGGGAGTCGTTCATCACTTCTTCGACAGGAGCAAGGTCTTTCGGTATATTTTCTTCCGTTAAAACTATTTTAGCCGAAACGGCTTCAGTTTCCGTTTCGGCGACTCTATTTATGACGGCAGGCGCAGTCTCGCTTTCCGGTTTTAAGACAGTTGCCGGCTTCTTTTGTGCCTGTGTTTTTTTCTGCTCTTTTGGTTTATCTGCCTTTGTTTGAGCCGTCTTTTCTTTGTTTGCTTTTTTAACTGAATGTTGGGTCGGTTCTTCCCTGCCCTTTTTCTTGACCTGTTCTGCTTTTTTCTCACGATCTTTTAGTTTTTGGATTTTCTCTTGTCGCTTTTTTTGAGCGGCTTCGCGCTTTTCTTTTTCTTGCTTTTCTTTGAGGCGCTGTTTTTCCTTTGCTTTTTCCTGCTTCGCGCGTTGTTTATCTTTTTTATGGTCTGCTGCGGTTTTCGGTTTTTGGGGTGTTTTCTTTATTTCACTCCCCGTAGCCTGCGCAGTCTTTTTTTGTTCAACTACTTCTTTACGTGCAAGCGCCGCGCGTTCTTTGTTCTTTTTTTCGTTCTTCTTTTTAGCCGCGGTCTTTTTGCTTTTTTTTGCCATTTGCCTTCTCCTATCAGACGGTTGTCTTGACCGCAGTTTATGGTTCAGCAGATATCCACGGGAGACGTTCTATCCCCCAGAACTGCGGGTAACGGTTAACCTGAACCGCTTCAAGGGTAATAGCAATCTTCAAATTCACAGTGCCCCGCGGAACTACAGCCGCTAGTTTGGTTGCAAATTGGGTTGGATTGGGGTCGGCAATGATCACCGGAATGTTCACATAC
>JAAYFA010000329.1 GCA_012728445.1 Clostridiales bacterium
ATAGGCTGCATGTGTAAGCACAGCGATGTGTTCAGCTTGGCAGTACTAATAGGTCGAGGGCTTGACCATATTAACTTGGTTCTATACAGTTTCTAAACTTCACACAATACACCTTCTTCTTTGTTCGGTTTTTAGGGTACGACATATGAGCACCATTAGCTCAGTTGGTAGAGCACCTGACTCTTAATCAGGGTGTCTGCGGTTCGAATCCGCAATGGTGTACCAACTAGATGCTAGACATTAGATGCTGGATTCTAGACACGAAATCTTAAAGATTCTTCTAGTTTGAAGCTCTAATCTAGACTTGATATTATCTACCCGAACCAACCGGAAATTAGATTGTAAGATATTGGATAACAGATAGCACATCTAAAATCTAGTATCTAGCATCTAAAATCTAGACGGCCCGTTGGTCAAGTGGCCTAAGACTCCGGCCTCTCACGCCGGCAACACGAGTTCGAATCTCGTACGGGTCACCACTTGATTAACAAATGGTTTTATATGTAGGGAACGACTCCTGTGTCGTTCCGTTGACAAGGAACCGTGAAATAGCTTAAAGCGGGGCAACCTGTTTTAAATAGTCGGTGTCTATTACGATGAGGTCCCACCCGTTCCCATCCCGAACACGGAAGTTAAGCTCATCAGTGCTGAAAATACTTGGAGGGCAGCCTCCCGGGAAGATAGGTCGATGCCGACACAAATACCGGTTAAGTTTATGCTTGGCCGGTAAAACATTCCTCAATAGCTCAGTTGGTAGAGCATGCGGCTGTTAACCGCAGGGTCGTTGGTTCGAGTCCAACTTGAGGAGCCAAAAAAGTCGGTCCCGCCAATAGGCGGGGCTTTCTTTTTTGTAAAGCACGATTATTGACATCAAATTCTTAAAGCTATATACTATACGAAACAAAAGGGGGATATATAGTTGAATAAAATATTGTTAAAGGTAATTTCACTTCTCTCGGCGTTTTTAATGCTTTTACTAAGTCCAGGTGGACAAATTCGACAGGTAAAGGTCTCGGGAGAAATCCCTCGTTTTTACGGTGAAGTTGCCGTATCAAAGCCTTTGGGCGCAGTCGAAGTACCACAGAACCCATATCTTGCACCGGAGGGCACTAATGGTATGCATGGCAACTCCTATAACACGGGTTCTTATTCTTATTCCGGCCCTCTTGGTATGAACCCTGTGGTTCAATCTCGTTCATTGAACGTTTTCGGCGGACTTGTTGCAACGCTTATGTTTGACTCTCAAGGGCGCATTATGTGTATCAGTGGCAATGTTGTTGGTTTTCGCCTTTTACTGCTTGATGCGGACACGCTCAAAATCTTAGCCGAAACACGGCTCCCGCAAAGAGCATCAACAATTGACGCTATTCTATCACTTGATTTTGATAAGATTTCAACCGATACATCGGGTGGAGCTTATTGCCATCTTCTTCAAGGTGACAGACCGATTATCGGTAACGCCGAAAATGTTATCCAAATTTATTACATTGATGAATCAACAGGCAAGCCGGAGTGGAAGATCGAAAAGGAATGGGATATTTCCGCCAATCTTCCGAAAGGCTCTTATATCACCGATGCTGTGCCGGACCATGATGGCAACATTTGGTTTGTAACACGTCCGGGTGAAGTTGGCTATGTTGAAAAAGATACAGATGAAGTTCATGTAATGGAACTTGAAAACGAAGAAATTCAAAATGCGCTTGCAATTGCCGAAGATGGTGTTTACATCGTTTCCGACCACGCAATGTATCGTTTTGATATTAACAATGAGCGAGCCCCATACTATACGTGGAGAACCGAATGCGACAGAGGAACGACGCTTAAACCGGGTGCAATCAATCAAGGCCCGGGTACAACGCCGAGTCTTTTAGATGTACCGTGTTTGGATGGTAGCGTAAAAAAGCTTTGTGGGATTACTGATAATGCTGACGGGCAAGTTAATATGGTGATTTATGACAGGGATAATGGCAATGGTATTGCGGCAATTCCACTTTTCGAAGAGGGACATTCTGTGAGTGAAAACTCACTTATCGCCCATGGTAGGTCCTTCATTGTTGAAAATAACTATTCTGATTCGGGCGCCGGCTTCCTTGAAAAGAACCCGACAAGCTACCCCGGTGTTATCAGGGTGGATATGAATGAGGATTGTACAGGGGCCGAAATTGCTTGGACAAGTGACGAGGCGTCTCCAACCGTTGTTCCAAAACTTTCAACGGGTAACGGTCTCGTTTACCTTTACACAAGAGTTATGAATGATGATATTCCCGAAAATGTTGTTGCTTGGTACTTTACTGCTGTTGATTTTGAAACAGGCGAGACGATTTATAAAGTGTTCACAGGCACCGGGAGAAACTTTAACAACTCCTATGGCCCCATAACTATCGGTCCAAACGGAACAGCTTATGTCGGTGTGTTCAATGGTCTTATCTCGATAACTGATATAGAGTTATAAAATTATGATTTAAAAAACAGATCCACCTGACAATATAAAGTATTATAGAGCATATAAGGGCAGCAAAAACTCATCAAATGCAAACAGACTATCTAAAGGGAAGCACAACGTCGTTTGACGCTGTGCTTTCTCTAAATCAATGTTGATTTTGATAACCGATAGGGCCACCATACATGGTGGCCGAAAACCCCTTAAAGTGCGGACTTTCTTTTTGCTCTTTATTGTGGTAATATTTATCTGTTAAATTATTTGCACTCAGCGAGCGGTAAAGTATTCTAACTTAAAATAAGGTCGAGGCTCTATATATGAAAGAAACCCCCATCATTTGTGTAAAACCGAACAACAATCGAAAAAAAGGGTTAAGAATAACACCGGCAAGAATCATTATTGTTGGTTTCATTTTGCTGATACTTTTTGGTGCGATGTTATTGACCTTACCCATTAGCGCAAAAAGCGGCACCTTCACCGGGTTTGCCAACGCCCTGTTTACGGCAACCTCATCTGTTTGTGTG
>JAAYFA010000010.1 GCA_012728445.1 Clostridiales bacterium
AATACTTCCGGGCAACGGAAGACTAACGACTATATAGCCGTTACATACATATCAAACTGAGCGAGGAAAATCTCCTTGCTTGTTTTGTTATGTATGTAACGGCTTTTTGGCTTCCCCCTCAAAACGTCTTTGAAAGTGCGTTAGGTAAAAGAGGCTTTTATTCTCAACATATTCCCTCTGTTCCCACAGAGGGTGGCAATATCATCTCATATAATCCATAAGCGAAAGGGTGATGTCCGGCGGCACCTTGAAAACCGAATGACCGTCCGAACGGAATAACCGCCGCCCACTGTGCCATGACGTCCCCTTTCCTACGTAAAGGGGAACGAGCGCGGAGGTATCGGAACTACGGCATACCTGTCGAGCAGGACAGACTGTCAGGAAACCGTTCCAGGCAGAACGGCAAAAATTCGAGGGATTTCCAAGGGGATAGTGCGTTCTTTTTTCGGCGGGCAGCGGCGCAGCCGAATACAGTCATTCTGTAAAATCGCCCTTGCCTGCGGAGCAAAAACAGGGCATTCCCGGCTCCCTGCAAGGGCACACCACTTTCGCAGAAAGTGTAGTGTGTTACACTGCTTCACCGCAAGACTGCAAAACCAGAGGTTTTACAGTCTGCTTGCAGAGATGAGCGAACGGCAGTGAGCGAAGCTATGCAAGCTGTTGCCAAAGGCAACGTTGCGGTGAGGCGGTGTACCTTGCCGTAGGCAATAAGACGTTCGTTCTGCAAATACGCTTGTTCTTTTAAGACGATTATCCTGTAAAATCGTTCGCTTGTCAATAGCGCCTGTTCTATGGCGTTTTACGTTCGGGAGGTGTGGGAATATTCCCTGTTGCCCATAAACGCGCCAGAACGCATTTAAGCGGCAATATTGGCACCAAAATCGCGCACTCAAAGGAGGTTCATATCTATGCCATACGCAATTTTACGATTTCAAAAGAAAAAATCCGGCGGCGTGACCGCCAGCTATGCTCATAATGAGCGTAAAAAAGAAGCCTATAAAAGCAATCCCGATATTGACACCAGCCGAAAAGAAGAGAATTACCATCTCGTACTTCCCAAGCAAACCTATTTACGGGAAGCAAAGCGGTTGATAGCCTTGGCCGGCTGCCGCACCCGCAAGGATTCCACAGTTATGGTGGAAACGCTCATCACCGCCAGCCCGGAGTTTATGAATACGCTTCCGCCGTCCGAACAGCGGGAATATTTCCAACGGGCACTTGACTTCCTGTCAAACAAAATCGACAGGAACAACATCATATCTGCCACTATCCATATGGATGAAAAAACGCCGCATATGCACCTTGTTTTCTGTCCGATTGTAGATGGCAAGAACGGCAAAAGTCTGTCTGCAAAGGCGATTTTGGGGAATCAGGCGCAGTTATCCAAGTGGCAGACGGAATATCACAAGGTTATGTCCGAACGGTGGCCGGAACTGGAGCGCGGTACACCGTCTTTAATCACGAAACGTAAACACATTCCGCAAACACTTTTCAAACAGGCTGAAAGACTGGACAAACAGATTGCCGCCGTGGAAACCGCTATCAATGACATTGGTTTGGTCGGCACATCCAAGAAAAAAGAAGCGGCGGTCAAGGTTCTCCATGAGTGGCTCCCCCGAGCACAATATTTTACCGCAAAAGTCAATGAAGTCAGCGGTTATATCAAGGAATTGGAGAAAAAAGAAGCCGAAACACAGGATAGAATCAACCGTGCCGAGGCACGGGGCGAAAAATCAGCAGACCGCACCATTGCGAGGTTACAGGCGCAGATGAACGAAATTAAGCAGATGCTCCGTGAGGAACGTAACCGTTCCGATAAGCTGCGCCGTCAATGCCGCAATCAGGAGTCACTTATCAGCAGAATCCCGCATGAGCAGAGGGAAAAGTTGGTTGCACAAATGAAATCACAAAAAGAAAGGAGCCGCGAAGATGACGGAAGATAAAGAATTGCGCCGCGCCCTTGATGAGACGCTGGACGCCATATCCGATTGGCCGGAGGAGAAAATCCGGGCGACATTCGGCGGACAGCGTATCCCCCACAATGTGGATTTCATTTGGGATATATTCGGCACGGAATATACGGTTGTTTCAGACTTCGATAAAGATTCCGAAAATGATATGTTTAAAATCGTCCGAAGATTGCTGGAAGGAGATGCGACGAAATGAAAAGCATTATCAAATATCACTTTAAAGCGTTGAGGTCACAACCGGAATATGGTATACTGTATTTGCTACAAACATCCGTGTTCTGGCTGTGGAAACGGAGGCAATTATGAATAAACAGTCAGGACCAATCACCGCCCTGTATTGCAGGCTATCACAGGAAGACGCACGGGAGGGTGAATCAAACTCTATCGCCAATCAAAAGGCGATACTCGCGAAATATGCGAAGGAGAAGGGCTTTCGCAATACGCAGTTTTTCATTGACGACGGTTTTTCAGGCGTGGTGTTCGACAGACCCGGATTTCTGTCCATGATGGAAGGCGTGAAGGACGGCACAATTAAAACGATCATCGTCAAAGACCACTCGCGCTTAGGGCGCAACCGCTTGATAATCGGTACGCTTTTGGAGGAAGAATTTGAGCGGTACGGCGTTCGGTATATCGCCATCATGGACAACATTGACAGCGACAAAGGGTTGTCAGACCTCGTTCCCATGCAGGATTTGTTCAACGAATGGCACGCGAAAAATACCAGCCAAAAGGTACGAAGCGTCAAGCACGCTAAAGGCAACGCCGGAATCCCTATGACCTCCAGCGCGCCGTATGGGTACCGAAAAGATCTGGCGGACAAGCGGAAGTGGCTCGTAGACGAAACCGCCGCCGCTGTTGTCCGAAAAATCTTCGCCCTGTGCATGAACGGCAAAGGGCCTACCGAAATCGCCCGTATTCTCACAGCGGAAAAGATCCCCACGCCGCGCGAACATTTTGAAAGTCAGGGCGTGAACATCGGCGCAAGACTGCCGCTCCTGCCGGGGCATTGGTCGGGGGACGCTGTGGCAAAAATTCTGGAGAGGCCGGAATATCTTGGCCATACAGTCAATTTCCGCACCTATAGAAAGTCTTTCAAGCTCAAGAAAAAGCTCTTAAATGACCCATCCGAATGGAAGATTTTCGAGAACACGCATGAGCCGATTGTGGAAACAGCAGTATGGGAACGGGTACAGGAAATCCGCAAGGGAAAGCGCAGACCCGTCCGAAGCGGAAAAACCAGCTTGTTTTCCGGGTTGGTATACTGCGCGGACTGTGGACAAAAGCTGTATTTTCATACCAGAGCAGACGAATCGCAGAACAGCTTCAACTGTTCAAGCTACCGCAACGGTTCCCAAAATTGTACGGCGCACTATATCCGGGAAGTGACATTGTTCAATCTGGTGCTAATGCACTTACGTCGGGTACTGGCGTATGTTAAGCAGTTCGAGGACATTTTTGTCAAAACGGTTTGTGAGAAGTCCGCAGGTGAACAGGCAAAAGCAATTGCTGAAAAGCACAAGGCGGTCGCCCTGCATCAAAAGCGGAGTTCGGAACTGGATTTGCTGTTCCAGCGCCTTTATGAGGACAATGTGGCATCTAAAATCAGCGATGAGCGGTTTTTGAAAATGTCGGCGACATATGAAGCCGAACAAAGCCATTTGAAGCAGGAAACCGAAAAGCTTCAAGCCGAGCTTGCCACAGAAAAGCAAACTGCCGTCAACACCGAGCGTTTTCTGTCGCTGGTCAAAAGCTATACCGAGATTGACGCGCTCTCACCAGCTATCCTGCATGAGTTTATTGAAAAAATCGTAGTTCACGCACCGGACAAGTCCAGCGGCAAGCGCAGGCAGAAAATCGAGATATTCTACAATTCCGTGGGCATTATTGATGTGCCGGACGAGGACGAGATGGTGGAATATTTCAAACAGCGCAAAGCCCGACGGACAGCTGAGCAGGCGCAACAGAAAATCAAGACGGCGTAAAAGCCATGATTTGCGGTAAAAAGCCGCAAGCGGAGACAGTTTGCACTGCTCCGCTTACATACTTCCTTATGGATGCCCGCTCTTTATGCGGGTTTGCGGACTTTGTAAAAGCCAGGAAACTACATCTTTACATCAAATCTACATCAAATGGTGTAGGTATTTGTGCAGAGGTGAAAAAATCGCATAATTTACGGAGCAAACAGCGGCAGCATCGGAATGAAGCTGTCGCTGTTTTTGAAATAACAGAGCATACCCAGGCAAGGTTCTATATATCCACGCAAAAAACGAACAATCTATATGAATTGAGGAATATGATGATGGAAATTCAACCCTATAATGACCAATTTAAAAAGGTCGTTAATATCATCGAAACGGCAAGAGAACATGCTTTCAAAAAAGTCAACGAAGAGCTTATTTTGATGTACCGCGATATCGGCAAGTATATTAGTGAGCAATCACAGGATGCTTCTTATGGCGATGCTTTTGTTCAGAATCTTGCTGAATTTTTTGAGAAAAACTACCCGGACTTGAAGGG
>JAAYFA010000016.1 GCA_012728445.1 Clostridiales bacterium
CAGCAAGGGTGTTCACCCAACAAACGGGAGCGAGGCTGCCGGGTGCATTTTATATTAAGCTCGTGTCCTTTGCCAAACATTGACCGAAGCATTGATACAATGCTTCGGTCAATTCTTTTATTATTCGTATCAAGAAAGCCTGCAATACAAGGGATTTGCCCCAAATATGACAAATAATCAAAAATAACAGCAAAAATAACCAATTTGCATCTTGCGCATAGAATACTATAGTATTACAATATTAGTGTGGTTGTTTTCCGTATGAACACGTTGATCATTGAGGTGCATTATGACACCGCCCAAGCTGAAAATTGCGTCGAAAAAATATAGCGGCGAGACCGTCATTGTTTCCATGCGTATCCCAAAGGATATGCTCGAAAATATTGACGGTGTTGCTTTACGTACCGGACGTTCGAGAAACGAGCTTCTTTCGACCTTTATTGAGTTTTCTCTTGAAAACCTTCAAATAGAAACAAACACTGATAAAAACAAATAACACTGGAGGAAAAGGCATGGCAATTCTTAAATGCAAAATGTGCGGCGGCGATATTATCGTAAACGCCGAGACGACCTACGGCACCTGCGATAGCTGCGGCAGCACCATGACGCTGCCGAAGGTGAGTGATGACCATCGGGCGAATATGTTTAACCGCGCGAACCACTTCCGTCGTCAAAACGACTTTGATAAAGCAGCCACGGCGTATGAAAGCATACTAAACAGTGATGATACTGACGCCGAAGCGCATTGGGGCGTGGTGCTCTCGCGCTACGGCATTGAATATGTAGAGGATCCTACTACCCACGAGCGCATACCCACCTGCCACCGCGTGCAGTTTGAGAGCATACTTGCGGACGCAGACTATCAGGCGGCTATCGCAAATGCGGCGGACGCATACACAAAAAGTCTTTACGAAAAAGAGGCCGAGCGCATAGCGGAGATACAAAGAGGCATACTCGCCATCTCCGCCAACGAAAAGCCATATGATGTTTTTATCTGCTATAAGGAGACGGACGAGGCAGGCGGGCGCACCAAGGACAGCACACTGGCACAGGACATATACTATCAGCTAACACAGGAAGGCTATAAAGTCTTTTTCAGCAGAATAACCCTTGAGGGTAAACTCGGAACGGCCTATGAGCCGTATATCTTTGCCGCACTCAATTCCGCAAAGGTAATGGTGGCTCTCGGTACAAGCGCAGCCAATTTCAACGCCGTTTGGGTGAAGAACGAATGGAGCCGCTTTTTGGCGCTTATGAAGAGGGGCAGAAGCCGCCTTCTCATCCCCTGCTACCGCGATATGGACCCATACGACTTGCCCGAGGAGCTTTCCATGCTGCAAAGCCAGGATATGGGCAAGATAGGCTTCATTCAGGATCTTATCCGCGGCATAAAGAAGGTGCTGGACGCGGGCAAAGCACCAGCGCAAAGCGCACCCCAGGCATCAACAGCCGCAGCAGATGCGCCCGGAGTGGCCTCGCTTTTGGGCAGAGCCGATATCTTCCTTGAGGACGGAGACTTCAAGAGCGCGGACGAGTATTATGACAAGGTGCTGGATATAGACCCCAAATGCGCGGCGGCATATTGGGGCAAACTGAAAGCGAGCTTGAATACCAAAAACGAAGCCGCACTGATTGTAAAATACACCGACCTATTTAATAATACTTTTTCCAATATAAGCGTAGATGATAATGTGAATTTCTCACCTTCGCCCGAACAGGAAAAGAGCCTTGCTGAGCTGAAAGCAGATCCGATGCTAAAGGACAATGACTTCGCTTTTCTTGAAAATCTACCGTTGTCATATCAAACGAATGAGCAGGGCGTCTTACAGGCAAAAGCGGAATACATCGAGAACAAGAACATTGCACATAACCCGAATTATCAAAAGGCATTGCGCTTTTCCGATGGGCAGCATAGGCAAGGCTATGAAG
>JAAYFA010000369.1 GCA_012728445.1 Clostridiales bacterium
AGGGGGTACATCGCAGCGGCTGCTACAGCACCCGCAACAAGGTCTGCGCCGACTTGCGCCGGGTTGTCTGTCAATATGTTCATGCTCGTTTTTACGCCGGGGCCCAGTAGCAATGGCTTGCAACCGGTTATTTTTTCGGCGGCGATGGTGATCGCACCGGATAATTCGGGTACGACAGAGCTAATAACCGCACCCTTAAATTCAACGGGTTTTACGGCATAAAGGTTGAAAATATTAAAAAATTCCACCGCATATTGGTCAGCGGTCTTTGCTTTTTCTGTTGCAATGCGTGTGGCAAACAGCAACGTGTCTTGCGAAAATACGCCGATTGCGATGTTGGTATTGCCCGCATCAATGGCTAATAGCATGTAATCACCTCATGAGTTATGATTATATATTATACATCATGCTTTCTCATAAATCAAACCCACAATCCTTGAATTTTGATTTTTTGTCGAGTATAATACCTTTAACCCTTCTTGTAATTTGGGGAATACTTAAAACAGAGAGGATATCTTTTCATATGCAAGATGTTAAACTTCCGAACTATTCCAATCTTGAGGATAAAATTAATTCTGTCACGCACATGGTTGGTGTGCCTCTTGGGGTTGTCGCTTTAGTGCTGTGTGTAAAGCGCAGTCTTGAATCCGGCTCCATGTGGAGTCTTGTGGCCTCTATTATTTACGGCTTGTCGATTATTGTCTTGTTTGCGGGGTCGGCCACTTACCATTTTATCAGGCCGGGCAAAGCAAAAAAGGTCCTTCGTATCATAGACCATTGCGTGATTTTTTTACTGATTGCGGGGTCTGTCACCCCCTATGCGCTTGTGGCTATTAGGCCGGAACACCCGCTGGCGTGTTGGCTGGGTATTGGTATTGCCTGGGGGGCAGCACTGTTTGGTATCACGGGTACATCCATCAACCACGAAAAGTTTAAAAAAGTGCAGATGGTACTATATGTCGGCATTGGCTGGATATTGTTGGCGGGTATCAAAGTGTTGCTTGAGGTGTTCAGCGGTCCCTACCGTGCGGGTCTGTGGTTGCTGTTGGCAGGCGGCATTTGCTACACCGCCGGTGCCATCATGTATGGCGTTGGCAAAAAACTGCCGTATTTCCATGCAACTTTTCATATTTTTGTTTTGGCAGGCAGCATACTACACTTTTTTTCAGTCTACAATTATGTTCTTAAAATGTAGTTTTTATTGCAAACCAAAAATTTTTATGCTATGATTGAGAAAATCTTTTAAGGGGTGTTATTATGAAAAAAGGTAAGGGCTTAATCGGCGAATTTAAGGCGTTCCTCATGCGTGGCAATGTTATTGACTTGGCTGTAGGTATCATTATTGGCGGCGCGTTTCAGGCAATTGTAAAGTCACTTGTTGACAACATCATTATGCCGGTCATTAGCTTGTTGACGGGTGGAATCGACTTTAGCAACCTGTTTGTTGTCCTAAAGGGCGATGGCAAAACGACTTATGACACACTTGCGGCGGCACAGGAAGCGGGAGCGGCTACGCTCAACTACGGTCTTCTGATTGCCAGCATCATCAACTTTGTCATCATCGGCTTTGTCATCTTCCTGTTGGTTAAGGCGATTAACACGTTATCCGAAAGAGCCAAGAAGCCGACACCGGAAGCGCCTGCAGTCGTTAAAGACTGCCCGTTCTGCAAGTCTGAAATTGATATTGCAGCCACAAGATGCCCTCACTGTACTTCCGAGATTGCTTAGTATACACAAATTTTAGGATTAACATGGAATAGGACTTATAAATTATGAACATTGGTTTTATCGGTACCGGCAACCTTGCAAACGCCATGATTAAAGGCGTGCTTCATGCCAAAGCAGTTGATGCACAAAAAATCTACGCGTATGATATTGACCCTGCAAAGCTGAGCCTTGCGGTGCAACAGCACGGCATTAACGCAGCATCGTCGCCTGAAGATTTGGTGGAAAAATGCGGCGTGATTCTGCTGGCGATTAAACCTGCCGATTTTCCCGCTCTGCTCAAACAGCTCGACACCGGTCTTAAGGCGAAAGATCCGCTGATTATCTCAGCTGCCGCGGGCAATTCCCTGGACTATATATCGTCCTTCCTCACCTACGAGCCGGTACTTGTGCGCATTATGCCAAACATCAATGCCACTATTGGCGAAGCGATGTCCGCTTACTGCACAAACGGCAGACCGACCGATGAACAACTTCTCCTCGTGGAAAAACTCTGTTCGGCATTCGGCGAAGTTATCCCGCTGGACGAAAAGTATTTCCCGATGTTCGGCGTAATAGCCGGTGCGGCGCCCGCTTTTGCTTATATGTTTATTGACGAGCTCGCACGGGCGGGGGTCAAAATCGGTATGAATAAAAAACTTTCCCTGCAAATCGCCGCGCAAACGGTGCTGGGCAGTGCCAAGTATATTCTCGAAAGCGGGGAGCATCCCTACGAACTCATTGACAGAGTCTGCTCACCGGGCGGCACCACCATAGAAGGCATTGCGGCCCTGCAAGAATTCGGTTTTTCCAACGCGATAACCAAAGCGGTTGACCGCGCACTCGAAAAAGATATGAAGCTCGCAAGTTTGAAAAAAAACAATTAATACATTGCTAAAGCGAGGGTGTACTTTGGTACACCCTCGCTTTATAGCAATTTAGCTTTTAACCTGTCCGGTAAGCCGGCAAGATTTAATCTATATAAATAAAGGGGACTGCTTATGTTAAAGTGCATCATGTTAAGCTCCATGGCAAAGGTCTTTGCCGGCGAAGAGCCGGTCAACAGCCCCATTCAAAAACTTTCGATATTTAAAAATGAAAGAACATCATTTCAAACAGCCTTATATCTCAACGATAAAAAAGAGTTGACTGTTGACCTGCAAGTCAATTCTGTACTTGCGGCAAACATCAAAGTTTATACGGTTGAGTCTATCCCATCGGCAATGCCGGCCTACAAAGACCATGACGACTACTACCTGAGCACCGAACCCGGGCTTTTCCCCGATCTTTTACGCCCGCTTGAAGGGCCGTTACTGTTAAAGTCGGGACAATGGCAAAGCGTCTGGTTTGAGCTTGACCCTGCCGGTAAAATCGAAGCCGGGGAGTACCCGGTCGAAATTGTATTCGCATCCAAAGACAAAGTGTTGTGCTCCGCGAGCCTTGTGGTTGAAATTATCAACGTCGCTTTACCCCCTCAAACCCTGCTCCACACCAACTGGTTCCATACCGACTGCCTTGCCACTTACTATAAAATAGAAGTTTTCAGCGAAGAGCATTGGCGTATTGTTGAAAAGTACGTTAAAAACGCTGTCTATCACGGCATCAATTTTATTTTGACCCCCTTGTTCACCCCACCGCTTGATACGCAGCCGGGCGGGGAACGCCCGACCGTACAGCTCGTGGATGTCATCAAGCAAGGCGATCAATACAGCTTTAATTTTGACAAGCTAAAACGCTGGGTTGACATGTGTGACCGTTGTGGTGTTGAATTTTTTGAAATGTCCCACCTCTTTTCTCAGTGGGGGGCAATGCACGCCCCAAAGGTGGAAGCAGTGGTGGACGGTAAACCTGTTCAACTGTTTGGGTGGAAAACTTGGGCGGCAAGCAAAAAATATACAGCATTTTTAATCGCCTTTGCCGCGGCGCTGAATGGTTTTATTGACGAAAACGGCATCAAGGAACGCTGTTTTTTCCATGTTTCCGATGAACCGAGTTTGTTGCAATACAATGCCTATAAAAAAAGAAGCCTGCTTGTTGAAGAGCTGTTCCCTGGCTTCCCTGTAATAGACGCCCTTTCAGACTTCAAATTCTACAGTAAAGGTGCCGTAAAAATACCAATTCCGGCCAACAACCACATTGAGCCCTTTATCGGCAAGGTGCCGGAACTTTGGACTTATTACTGCTGTGGTCAACATAAAAACTATGTATCCAACCGCTTTTTCGCCATGCCTTCCCAACGCAATCGTGTGCTCGGTATGCAGTTGTATAAGTTTGATGTGAAAGGCTTTTTGCAGTGGGGCTACAACTTTTGGTATTCGCAGTATTCTATAAGGGAGATAAACCCCTTTGAAGAAAGCGACGCGGGCAAAGCCTTCCCCTCGGGCGATGCTTATGTCGTTTACCCCGGTGATGACGGTACTCCGCTGAACTCCCTGCGCCTGAAAGTGTTTTACGATGCCTTGCAGGATATGCGTGCTTTGCAGTTGCTGGAGAGCTTTGTCGGTAAAGAAAAAACACTCGCCTTACTTGAAGAAGGGCTGTCGGAACCCATCACGTTCAGTTCCTACCCCCGCAGTGAAGATTGGCACCTAGCAAAACGGGAACAGATAAACGCAGCGATAGAGAAACAACTATAAAAAATACGGGGGACGGCAGACTATTACAAAACTCTTTAAAAAGTGCTAAAATGACATAATAACTATAGCAAAAAGACACAGAAAAAGAATATTGCTATGGGACGAATAGAAGGCGCCTCAGTGCCCGATTAACCGGACACATCTATTCAGGGAAAGGAGAGTAAGATGAGAGTAGCTGTTTGTGATGACGAGAAGGTATACAGAGATGCAATAACTGAACATTTAAAACCGTTCAAAGAAATAAACCCCGAAATGATAGTGGATGAATTTTGCTGCGGTGAGAATTTGCTAGCGGCATATGAACAAGGGGAAAGGTTTGACTTGATATTTTTAGATGTTGAGATGAAAGAACTATCCGGCGTTGATACCGCTCAAAAGATAAGAGTGTTAGATACCACTGTAATATTGATTTTTATTACTAGCCATACAAAATATGTTCCGGAAGCTTTTATAGTGAATGCGTTTCAGTTCTTGGTAAAACCTGTCGGGAAGGAAGTATTCAACAAGGAATTTGAGAGAGCTTTAACTACATACAAAAAAATGAAATATAAGTACCAAATTATGGTAAAAGGAAAACCTATTATTTTGGAAGTCAAAGACATCCTTTATATTGAAACATTTGGAAGGCGTTTAAGGGCAGTTACAAATACAAACATATACGAGTTTAACGGGAATATAAGCGCTGAAGAAAAAAAGTTAGCCGGTTACGGCTTTGCCCGGTGCCACAAGGGGGTTCTTGTTAATATGCATTATATATTCCGGTCCGAAAACAATTCGTTTGTTTTGCTGAATGAACAAACTGTACCGATAAGCAAGCATTATAAAAATGAAGCTTTGTCAAAATTGAATAAATTTATTTCAGGGTGTAGCATATGAAGATATTTGTTGATGTTCTTGGCTCAGTAATTGAGGTAATGGTTCTTATTTATTTTTTCAATCGTGTTATTGGTCAACAACGGAGTTCGAAAACAGTTAAGATAATAGTGAATTTACTATATATAATTCTTTTTACAGCTACTTCAACTCTTGCGTTGTCATCAAATGTTGTTCCGGTCGTAGCTTTCTCAGCTATAATTATGTATAGCATCATATTGTATGATGCTAAGATAATTAAAAAAACACTATATTCATTAATGATATTTGTTTTTGGTATACTGTCAGAAATTATTGTTGGCGCTACTGTTTGTGCAATCAACAACATAAGTGTCGAGAGTTCACAAACTAATGTTTATTTTTATTTGCAAGCAATGCTCATATCTAAACTGTTGCTTTTCTTTTTATTTAGAATCATAGGATTATTTGAGTTTAACAACAAAATTGAAGTCAACATCAAGTCCTTAATAGCAGTGCTTGTTATACCAATAGCAAGCATAGTCATTATTTATTATTTCGCGATGATTGCATATAAAACAGAAAGCGTAGTTTCTACGGCGGTTCTAATGATAGTAACCATCTTGACTATTTTATCAAATATAGCTACTTTCTATTTGTTGGAGAGGCAGATAAAACTGCAAAAAACCGAGGAAACACTGTGCAATTTAGAGAAACAATACAAATTGCAGGCTGATTACTATACCGAACTAAAACAAAACATGGTTTTGTCAAACAAAAACACACATGATATAAAAAATTTTGTTATTGCAATCTCTTCATATGTTGACAATAAAAAGTATGACATGGTAAAAAGTAAAATTGAAGAGTTTTATGAAAAAATTCCTAATTCAAACAAAGTGGAAACCGGAAATGACGCTGTAAGTGCCTTGGTACAGTCAAAGCTGAAAGACATTAATGAGGAGATTCCAAACAACAATATTTCAATTATTATTCCTGGAAAAATAAAGATTGATGAAATTGATTTATGTATTTTAATCGGTAATGCTGTTGACAATGCGGTTGAAGCGTGCAAAAAAATTGAAGAGACTGAAAACCGGATGCTTGAAATAAAGATATTCCCTGTTAATGGACAACTTTCAATGCTATTTACAAACTCGAAAAATTCCATGGAGAAAAAGCCGCCCGGACTTTTCAAAACAACAAAGGCGGATTCTTTTATGCACGGGTTCGGAATTGAAAACATGAGGAATATCTGCCGGAAATACGACGGAAACATATCTTTTGACATCTCTGCAAACCGATTTATCCTCAGTATTTTGTTGCCTAATTGACCTCTTCGACAAGAAAATGGACCTGTTCGACAAATCCTATTGAATTTAATCGTTATAGATGATAACTTATTAGACAAAGGGGAGCGATAATTTTTGATTACCCAAATGTCTAAAAAGATATCATCTTTT
Organism: Clostridiales bacterium; assembly: GCA_012728445.1. Lineage (GTDB taxonomy): Bacteria > Bacillota > Clostridia > Oscillospirales > Acutalibacteraceae > UBA1447. The sequence goes on from JAAYFA010000369.1 coordinate 6,635, forward strand.
TTTGTGGCAAACAGTATAGTAATAAAGGAAGATATTGAATTTTATGAATACAGTTTAGAAATATTTCTTTCAACAATACTTAATTTTGTGGCAATCGTAATTATGGCAGTGCTTACCAAGAGCATTCTGATTACTTCCGTTTATCTTTTGGGGTTTATACCTCTTAGGTTGATTGCCGGGGGATTTCATGCGACGACGCATCTAAAATGTTTTCTGGTTCTTATGGGGACATATGTCACATATCTTGCGATTATTAAATGTATCCCTCATACATGGATTTTTTGTTCAACTATAATTGCTAATTTAGTTGCACTTGTATTAATATTTATTCTCGCACCGGTCGAAGATGAAAACAAGCCGGTTTCGGAGGAAGGAAAAAAATTTTTTAAGGTGAAAAGCCGTATTGCAATTATATCGTATTTTATTGTCGTTCTTATCATGATGTATACCATTTCAAACATGATTTTTGCGTTTTCTCTTGCGCTGGGATTACTTTCAATTGCTTTTTCTTTACTCGCAAGTTTGGTAAGGAATAAAATACAAAAAAGTCATTAATGCATGATGCATTAAAAAAAGGGGGGAAAATGAAATGAAGAATCTCAAATCAGCACTGTTAAAATGGAGCGGAGTTTTTGCGTCACTCGTTTTAATCGTTGGTACTGCATCAGCACAATCAATGTGCTGGTTTTGGTATCATCAACCCGAAGTTCCTAAGGGCATGGACAAATTCACAAAATAAGTTCGCAGGTGTGCAGACAAAGGGGCGGTTCATCCGAATGGCTTCGTCAGGCTGTTGTAAAACCCAGAGCGACCAAAACCGGTTTCGTGTCGTTTTGCGCCTTGAGGAATGAAAGGAAAGGTGGTATCGATGTAGTACAAGCAACGAATTAGGATAGTTTTTCATAGCGAGTGCTTGAATGTATCTGGAACGACACACCGTTACAAAATCCAAGGCGATCAAAACTAGATCCATGCTGTTTTCGCCTTGCAGAATGAAGGGAAAGGTCATAAAATGAAAAAAATATTGGGTATTATATGTGTGTTGTCTATACTGATTGTTCCCCTTACAGTAGTAGCTTCAGCAATTACATATTTAACATCAGCCACTACGTATAGTACATATATGAATGCGAGCAATTCATTTAGTTCAACCTATCTAACGCTTGAAGATCCAACATTACAATATCGATACAGAAACTTGAAATGTGATTCTACTAGCGCCACACTAAACACGAAACTCTATTCATATAAAGTGCATTGGTATAACATACTTAATCCTAGCGAATCTTTGGAAGGCTCAGCATATGCATCAGGACTTAATGCCAGCAACAGCAATGTATGGTATGGAAAAACTTACAGTATTGATTGTAGTTCCTATCAGGATATACTTGATGCCTTTGACTGGATGTATACAGAGGACGGATACAGTGCTAGATTTTATTACCAATTATCTAACACTAATGGAAAAAATATACATAACAACTACGGACAATGGCAAATAATATCTTCATATTGATAAGCAAATTGCTGTGCAATTGAATCTATAAGCGTTGTGTACCAGATTGTTCGCGCCAAAATCAATTAATTTATCTTGAAAAAGTGATGGGGATGTTAATGCCATCCGCATCACTTGAAAAGGATGGGAATATGGTTGTATTAGACTGTGTATCCAAAATTTACAATGTTAATTCAAATAAGATCCATGCCGTGAATAATGTTTCATACTGCTTTGAAGAGGGAATAATGACATCCATTTGCGGAAAGAGTGGTTCGGGTAAATCTACTTTGCTGCACTTAATTGGCGGGCTTGATTGTGCCAGTGAAGGACATATTATTATCAATAATACCGACATTACAGAGGTGAAAGAAAGATCTCTTTCCGCATTCAGACGCAAAAACATCGGTTTTGTGTTCCAATTCTTTAATCTTGTATCGGAACTAACCGTCGCCGAAAATATCCGCTTTGCTCAACAAATCAGCAAAACAAAGAGAGATGACAACTATTTTAATGAACTTATTCATACATTAGAACTGGAAGATCGGTTAAACCATCTACCCGGTCAGCTCTCCGGAGGTCAGAAACAGCGAGTGGCAATTGCCCGTGCTTTGATATCAAAACCGGCGTTATTACTACTTGACGAACCTACCGGGAATCTAGATGCGGAATCGTCTGAAGCTGTGTATAGCATTCTTCAAACACTGCGTTTACGGTTTAATCAATCAATTATTGTCGTGACCCATGATGTTGAATTGGCAAACAAATCGGATAGAATCATCACTTTGAGGGATGGTCAAATCGTATCCGGAGGCTAAAATTATGTTTAAGCTGATGTGCGTTTATACATTTAAAACACTTTTTCGCAAGCGTAAATTTACGCTTGCATCTATTATATCAATTATTTTATTCATTGTATCAATTGTTTCTATTTTTATTGTAGGTATGTCTACATTACAGTCGTACAAAAGCTATCTTAACGGGTTATATGGTTCATACACAGGTGTTGTTCAAATTTCGGACGCCGAAATGCTGAATGAAATTGAAAAATCATCGGATATTAAAGAATCCTCTGTTATTTTTAATTACGGAACAATTGAAATGCAAGAACCGGGATTAAACGATAGATATAGTATTGCGTATATGGAAGGTTCTGCCCTTTCGTTAGCTAGCATTACATTACTGGATGGACGGTTGCCGGTCGGAGCAGGTGAAGTCTTGATAGAGGAGAGTGTACTGCAAAAATTAAACGGCAATATCGGGATAGACGATTTTTACCCTTTCAGCATAGAATGCAAAGGGAAGACGGTAACCAAAAATTATAAAATTGTCGGGAAAACAAGCGATTACAGCGCATTCCAATTAATGCGTGCAGGAACAGCGTCATTATGGCCGTCAGTCATAATGACAAGTCAAGATAAAACACTTACGGTAAATGAAGTATATTTGGTCGCTTCTTCCAAAAACAATAATCCTGAAATTTTGCAAAGCTTTTCGGAAAAATACTCTTCACAATTATTCATCAGCCAGCAATTTTCAAATGAAGCTTTTATCAATAATGTGGGCGGTTCAACTCAGGCAATTTTAATCATTGGTATGGTTGCTGTTTTTGTCATTGCTTTGTTATGCTTAAGTTCTTTTTCGTCTTTAAGCGCTGTGGTTATTGATGAACAAATAAAAAGCCTGAAATTTATTGGAGCATCGTCATCTTCCATGCTCCTGTTTGGTATTCTAAATTTGATAATGTTATATCTGATAGCACTTCCCATAGGGTTTTTAGTTGGAATTGCCTGTGGGTATGGATTATCATCTTACATCGTAGCCGGTTTTGTTGACTTTTATGAATTTAATATATCTCTTTCGGGCATTGTCATCGGTATTCTTGCTGCGCTCATATTGCTTTTGCTTGTTAGAGTAATAAAGATTTTGATTATAAAAGACAAAAAGCCTTTTGCCCAGTCAAAGCGGGAAAAACTTCATATAAAAAACGGTAAATCACTTAACCACGGTTCTCTGTTTCTTAAATGGTCTGTTACCTCTATTCTTAAGAATAAGTGTGCGTATTTGGGTATCGCGTTATCTATGACGGTATGCTTTTTTGTCCTGTTTATGGGGGGCGTATACAACCAAACTGTAGCCAAAGAATATGATGTGCATTTTCAGGACCATTACAAAATTAGATATATGGATGGTGAGTTTTTTTCGTCTTTATTCATTCCCACTAACCCATATGCCGGAATTGATGAAGGTGATATTACTACTATTCAAAATAATGGAGAACTTGACACCTTTTCATATATTAAGCAGCTCCGAGTGCTTGTTGACATAAGCACAGAAGATCAAATTATTGGTCATATGAGCCTTCAAAATGTCCGACAAATAACAGGTACCGATTCGAACCAATATGAAGCTGAACTTGCGGAGTACGGAATTACTCCGTCAGGCAACCTTTATACCGGACTATTGGATGCCTGTGACAATAGCCTTATTTCAAAACTACTAAAGAGTGAAAATACAGAGGGTATCTCGGATTCATCTTCGTTTGATGAGAAAAACGAGGTCATCATTGTGCATCGAAGCGATGTGAGCGTTCCGTTTAAAATAGGTGAAAATGCTAGATTAATTCAGCTTATTGCAAAAGACGGCTATGAAACGAAACCTGCGGACAGAATGTTACTTGATCTAAATCTGCGGGTTAGCGCAATTGTGGAGATAGACAAATCCGAGTATCTGTATGATAAATTCTACGGTTCCGCTCTTGCTTTTGTCTGCAGTGACGCTGCCTTAAAAGACGTCGGTTTGAACCTGAATTACAATTACCTGTATTTAAATTTGAAGGACCCGACAGTGTATTCTGAGACACAGAAAGGTGTTAACCATTTAAACCAGCTCTATCCAGAAATGACTATAGTTTCCGAGCGTGAAAACGAGGCAGAGAAATATCAGCTTTTGCATACACTGAATCTGATTGTTGTTATCTTATCCATATTTATCTTCACTGTTTGCTTATTTAATATCATAAATATCCTTTCAATGAAGTACTTGAGTGATAAAAAATTGTGGGGAACATTAAGAGCGATGGGAATAAGCCGATTTCGTGTTGTTCTATATCATTTTGCTGAGATGCTTGCGGTAATGCTAGTCTCCGTGTTGCTGAGTGCATGCTTTTTATTAGTGGCAGGACAAATAATCAGAAGTGATGTAACAATTTTCAACTCATTTGTACTGTACGGGTATTTTGTTTGCCCTCTGCTTATTTGTTTATTTACATTGCCTATTGTACTGAGTGTATTTAATCAGAATATTATCAAGCAAATCGAATATCTAGGTTAGAGGGTAAAACGTCATAAATGGTAATAAAAAAGAGCACAGATTTACGCCAACGGTAATTCGTGAATCACGCTACCATACCCCATATTTTGACAGGAGGCCATAAACATGAAAAAGAGATTTTTATTCGTTGGTATATTTGTAGTTGTTATAATCTTAGGCTTGTCGGCTACACTATTACTTATCCCCAAAAATTCAACAAATGAGAAGTTGGACAAAGGGATAAGTGAATTGAAAATCGACTTTCAGGAACAAGCGTTAAATCAGCCCGAGTTGTCTTTTTCGTCAAACCCTTATGATTACGTCAAAGATAACGAAAACTATCGACAGATTGTAACCTTGGGGTATAAGGCAATACCTGCAATTCAAAAGAGAATTGAAACATCAAGTGAAAATGGTCTTGTTGAGTACACCCTTGCAATTGCCGCCGAAGAAATAGCACAAACGGATTTAAAGGTTGTTTTAGGTGGCAAATACAAGTATGAAACTGCAAAAGGCTTTAGCGCAAATTGGAAACGCTTTACAGGTGATTTAAAGAGCAATGTAAAAAGA
>JAAYFA010000351.1 GCA_012728445.1 Clostridiales bacterium
CCTTCATCCCGGCGAGTTTAATCGTCCGCACCCATTGTCACGTATCAAGTGCCGTCGGCTCAAATATCTCCGGCGATTCATAGCCGGAACCCCATTCGGAACTTGTAAAGGTATTGACACCAAAGTGTATAAACGCGTAAAACTCCAGCTCCTGCCATTTTAACTGCCGCTCGCTCGGCACCACATTGGCGGCCATTTCGATAATTTCGTCCATCTTGTTGCTCCTCATATATAGTCCCTTTCCACTAGGATCTGAACCTGTTTTATTATGATATAAGATACCATAAATAGGGTTGGTTGTAAACGGATAGATAGAAAACGTCTCAAAATTAGCACAATAGAAAAGAGCGGATTCTCATCCGCTCCCAAAACATCAACTCTCTGCGCCTTGCTCATCAAAATACAACCTTGCTCTTATTTCACGCATTTGGGCAAGCTCGGCACGCATTTTGTCGCGCTTATCGCCCCATAGGTCGTAGAAAAACCAGGGGATTAGGCTGAACAGTCCAAGCAGTTGCGGCACAATGGCGAACATGGCGAATATTTTATACTTTGTATCGTCCGATTGTTCTTTCGCCCCTTGCTGGTAGCCGACCATGTTGAGCACGATGGCACTTGCGGCAGAACTGATGGCGTTGCCAAATTTGCTGATAATACCGGTGACAGCGCCCGTGGTACCTTCTTGGCGCGTACCTGTTTGCCATACCATATAGTCCTGCACATCTGCGCCGAGTTCGCTGTTGAGCACGCCGTTGGCACCGTCAACAAAAGAGTAGAGCGCTTGCACGACAATAACGGTTACGGCCAGCATCGGGAGGTTGTGCAAATACCTTCGGCCCACAAGGAACATAATGCCTTTCAGTACCGTAACGTATATCTTAAAACCGAAGAACATCTGCTTAGTTTTAAAGCGTTTGAAGAACCAGGGAATTAGGCCGAAAGAGGCGTACTTGATAACCGTGCCGACAGCGCCGCAGACCAAAGACATGGTTGCCGAACCCATTACATCAATGTAAAAAAAGTTGACGTAAATACCGCCGATACCGCCAAGGCAGCCCATCACGCCTGCCAGCACTTGGAGCAGAAGCGGTTTGTTGTTGAAAACATATTTGACACCTTGCAACACGGGCGGTTGTTTGGGGATCAGCATCACACGTTCCCTTGTGCCGAAAAAAGCGAAAAGGGAAAGGAAAGTGCCTAAAATCGCTACGCTCACACCGATAATTGCAAAGCTGTTGGTGACGGATACTTTGATGACGCCGGATTTACTCAGGTCAATCATTGGGGCTATGATGAGGCTTGGTAACCCTCTGCCGATTTCATGCAAAAAGTTGGACACCGCAAAAAGTTTGTTTCTTTCCGTGGGGTTTGGGGACATCAGCAGCGGTAAATTTCCCTTTGGCACACCGTTTACCGTGTTGAATGTTTCCCACAAAAAGTAGGTGACAAACATGTAAACAATTTTACGTGTATCAAGCAGGTCTGCCCCTTGGAAAAAGATAGGCCCTAAAAAAAGTAGGGCAACGCATATGCCCAAAGGGATGGGCGAAAAAAGGAGATAGGGTCTGGCCTTGCCGAAACGGGTACGTGTTTTGTCAAAAGCGATGCCCATCAGGGGGTCATTCATGGCATCCCAAATGGTAACCAAAAAATACATCAGACTGATGTATCTGTAATCAATACGAAAAACACTGGTGAAAAAATACATCAAAAAAGAGCCCATGTAGCCTTCGGCCAATGAGCTGCCTAAGTTGGAAAGCCCTAAAGCGGCAATTTCCTTCGTGCCCAAGAAATTTCTTTTTAATAAGAAGCTTTTTTCTGCCGGAGGAGCCGTTTCTTTTTTGCTGTCATCAACATCCGTGCCGGTGTGAGCCACATAGATCAGGTCCTTTCTTAAGGGCAAGTTATTCTTCGTTTAATAAAGCTCCGGTGGGGATAAAAGCCGACCCAAGCGGGGACCAAAATAATGGTCAAATTGCACCGTATAAATCTAACATAAGCGGGCTGTAAAAGCAAATAGAGTTTTAGCGAGACGATTATGGGATGCCGCTGTGTCTGAAAGCGGAAATTGACAAAAATCTGCTGACGAAATCCCGCTACTGTGCTATAATCGGAGCAACGATTTAAAAGTGAATAACTTCGGCATAAAGGTGCTGCGTTATGCATCATTTATGCTCGGTCGGGCGGGCAGCGTGGATGTGCTGAGCTTTTCACGCTTAGCGCATGGAATAGCTCGTGATTCACCGGGAGTCAGTAATTTAATTTGGAGAAGATTTGCATCTTATTCGATGCATTTTTTTCGGGAAAATAGGAGGTTGTTCACATGGATATAGATATAATAGAAGAATTAATCGAAGAGTTAATAGAAGCGAAGAACTATATAAAGGTAAAAGCAATTTTATCGGAAATGAACGATGTCGATGTGGCAGAGGTTATAAAACCTTATGATCCACAGATGACACTGCTATTATTTAGAATGCTGCCAAAAGATTTGGCGGTAGAAGTATTTGCGCAATTTACGCCGGGGCAACAACTAAGCATCGTCAATTCTGTAACAGACAAGGAATTAAAAGGAATCATTGACGAACTCTTTTTTGATGACATGATAGATTTAATAGAAGAAATGCCGGCAAATATTGTAAGCAAAATTTTAAAATATGCCGGGGAAGAAGAAAGGAAACTGATAAACGAATTTTTAAAATACCCGGCAGATTCTGCAGGCAGTTTAATGACGATAGAATATGTCGAACTGAAAGAATCGATGACCGTAAAAGAAGCGATGGATCATATAAAAGAAATCGGCCTTAACAAAGAAACAATTTACACTTGCTATATAACAGATAAAAAAAGAACGTTGGAAGGATTTGTATCTTTAAGAACATTGGTCGTTTCGGATGAAAACTTGAAAGTTGCAGATATCATGGAAACTGACTTAATGAAAGTAAACACCCATGATGATCAGGAAGAAGTAGCCAATATATTTAGAAAATATGGATTTTTAGCCTTGCCGGTAGTAGATAAGGAAAACAGATTAATCGGAATTATAACAGTAGACGATATTATGGACGTTATCACACAAGAAACAGCAGAAGACTTTCAAATCATGGCTGCTATGTCGCCATCTGAAGAAGAATATCTGGATGCTAAAATATGGAAACTGGCTCTAAATAGACTACCGTGGTTACTGCTGCTGATGATTTCAGCCACATTTACCGGAAGGATAATGGGCAAATACGAAAGCATTTTAACTTCTGTAGCGGTCCTTGGCACCTTTGTTCCTATGCTCATGGATACAGGAGGAAACGCAGGCAGCCAATCCTCCACTTTAATCATCAGGGGGTTAGCAATAGGAGATATTAGGACCGGCGATTGGTTTAGGGTTTTATTAAAAGAGTTTTCGGTATCGCTTACAATAGGAATAATTTTATCTCTAACGAACTTTTTCAGGCTTTTGGTCATAGAACGAGTTGGCGTTCTGATGGCAGCAACAGTTTCGATAACCTTGTTAATAACGGTAATGTTATCAAAAGTAATAGGCGGCACGCTACCTATTATTGCAAAGAAGGTAAAGTTGGACCCGGCAATAATGGCCGGTCCACTCATTACTACCATAGTAGATGCCGTGAGTTTAATGGTATACTTTGCCATCGCAACAGCGATGTTGGGATTATAAATATGATCAAAAACCGTGGCGTAAGGGAGTTGTACTATGCTTCATTTCATTCTCGGTAGGGCGGGCAGCGGCAAAACTACCCATGTGCATACACTGCTGGAAGATTTTGTCCGCGCCGGCAGGCAGGATTTGATTTTGCTCGTGCCGGAGCAATACTCCTTCCATTCTGAGCGGGCAATGCTCGAAAGGCTCGGAGAAAAGGACGCAGGCAGCGTGGATGTGCTGAGCTTTTCGCGCCTTGCGCACAGCGTCTTTCGGATTTTTGGCGGCAAAAGCGGTCGACCGATTGACGATGCGGGGCGGGCGATCCTCATGAGCCTTGCGCTTGACGGCGTGGGGGATTCACTGGAAGTATATGCGCGCCATCGGCAAAGCCCGGCAGTTATTTCGGAAATGCTGGGGCTTGGGATAGAGCTCAAGCAAGGCGCTGTTGCGCCGGCGGAGATGATGGCCGTTTCCGATGGGATGCAGGACTGCTTGCTGAAGAAAAAGACGAGAGAGATTGCGCTGGTGCTTTCCGCATACGAGGCGCTGGTTGCCAACAGCTTTTTTGACGGGCAGGATGAACTGACGAATCTGTACGATACGCTGTTGGGCCATGCGTTTTTTGCCGGCAAAGTGGTCGCTATTGATGCCTTCCGTGGTTTTACGGGGCAGGAACTCAAAATAATAGAACGTATTTTGGCGCAGGCGGAGTCGGTATATATTACCCTTTGCGCCGATAGTTTGTATTCGCAGGCGGGGGACACGGGCGTTTTTGCGCACACAAAACGCACGGCCAATCAAATTATGGAGCTCGCTAAAAAGCAGGGTGTTCCTGTTGCAAAGCCCTTGCTGTTGCCGGAAGAGGGTACGCCCGGCAAAATTGCCCCCGGCGACGCCCGATATAAGCGTGATGCCTTAACCGCACTGGAAGCGGGACTGTATAACCCCGAGGCGGTGGCGTACGAAGAAGCGACGGATGCAGTGACCTTGACCGCCGCCGGGGATATCATCAGCGAATGCGAATTTGTCGCGCTGACCGTTAAACGGCTATTGCGGGAAGAGGGGCTTCGTTGCCGCGATATTGCGGTCATCGCCCGCACGGCCGAAACATATGAAGCCCCGTTAAAATCCGCACTCAAAAAGTGCGAGGTACCCGTCTTTATTGACAAACGCCAGCCGGTCGTTACCCAGCCGCTGATTGTTTTGGTGCGGTCTGCGGCGGAAATTGCGGCAAACGGATTTTCGTTGGATGCCGTTATGCGCTGCTTAAAAACAGGGCTTGCAGGCTTTGCGGTGGAAGATGTTTCCATGCTCGAAAACTATGCCTTGCTGTGGAATATCAACGGCAACCGCTGGCTGCGGGATTGGGATGCTCACCCGGGCGGCTACGGCAGCGAGCTGATGGAAGCGGATAAAGCCGTGCTGAAAAGTTTGAATATCCTCAGAGAACAAGTGACGGCACCTCTAAGCAAACTGCGGGGCAGTTTTGAGAATGCGCACGGGCAGTCTGCCGCCATGGCAATATTTGAGTATTTAAAAGATATCGATGCCGGCCAAAACTTAAAGAATCTGGCGATTGCCTTGGAAGATGAGGGGGAGCCGGTGCTCGCGTTGGAGCAAGAGCGGCTCTGGGATGACCTGATGGAAGTGCTTGACAGCGTGGCGGCCGCGCTAAAGGACAAAAAGCTGACCGCCAAACGTTTTCGGGAGCTTTTTGATTTGGTCATTGCCACACGTTCTTTGGGGAGTATTCCCCAAGGCTTAGACGAAATAACCATCGGCAGTGCCGGCAGAATCCGAACGGCCTCCCCAAAGGTCGTCTTTGTCGTGGGCGCCAACGAAGGCGTTTTTCCGCGGACACCCGTTTCAAGCGGCATATTGAATGACTTGGAGCGCCAAGCGCTTATTGACCTCGGGCTCAAGGTTGCAGACCCGGCTGAGTTTAAGATAATCGAAGAACGTTTTATTGCCTATACCGCACTGTGCAGCGC
>JAAYFA010000377.1 GCA_012728445.1 Clostridiales bacterium
ATATAGTATAACCCGCCGCACGGCACATAACAAGAATGCCGCCGGACGAGATCGACTACATGACCCCGCGCGGCGGCAGATTGAGTTTATTTTTTTACTTCCGTTTGCGAACGGCGGTTATTGCACGGCTGAGTTTGGGCAGTCTATTGCTGCTTGCCGCAGCTTTTGCAAAATACCGAGTCTTTGTCGATGGCGGCGCCGCAGCACTTGCAGAAAATGTCGTCGTACTTAACGATGCCGTCTTTAATCGCTCTGGCGGCAATTTCCAATCCACCCCTGGAAATGTCCGCCGTCGTGTCGGACATCTCTTTGAGCGTACCCGCGTGCTGATCCAAAATATTTTTCTTTGAGTCGACAACAACGTCGCCCGCGGCGGTGGCGATATCGGTCAAATTTTCTTTTTGTTCGTCCATCATGTATTTGACAGACTCGACGCTCTTGCCCATCATCTTGGCGCGGAGTTTCGGACTGAACATCATTGCAAAAGTAAAAATAAACGTGCCTATTACCAGAACAAAGACTAATATAAAAACAATCCCGAACGCAGGCATATCCAATCCTCTTTCTCTGTTTGATTTATACAGATTTTATCATAGGTTGCCGTTTTAGTAAACGCAGTTTTTTGCGTATTCGCGCCGATGCGGCTGGACCGCCTGCAGATTATAACCTTCGAATTCCTGTCCCTTTCGGGCACAAAAGCGCACGAGTTTGGTACAAAGTGCACCCCGCCGCCTTGCTTGCGCTTGTTCCGTGTGCTTTGTGCGGACTCTAATTGTGTACCCAACTATAGGTAAAACCCATATACGCTTTGTTCGTTAGCTTTGGTCTCAATGCAATTAACGTAAAAGCTCCTTCTTTTATTGAAACAATCTCAAATAGTGAATCGTCTTGGAAAGTTCAAACCCAACGCTTTGATATAAACACAATGCCCTGGAGTTCCATTTTATAGCGCTCAGCTTTGCGGGACTATTGGCACTGTCAATCACTTTGTTGACAGCAAAACACATCATTTCCTTGCCAATCCCTTTGCCCTGGTAATCAGGCGCAACGAAAACATCCTCTATAAAGTTATCATTGATGGTAACCGAGGCGACGAATTTTTCGTCTTGAAACAACACAAAAATATTATCTTTATTGCGTTCCAGTTCCTCTTGCTTTGCCCTATCAGGCTCACAGCAATAGTAGGGTTGAAAATCATTTGACCTTCGCAGTTCATAGAAGCTGTTGCGAATTGCATCAACGTACTGCTCAAAATACTCGGGTTGATAGTTTCTAAAAATCAAATTGTTTTCAGGCTGCCTTATTCCGTTATGGCAAAAAATCACTTCCGTATACCAGGGTTCAAAACCAGCTTTTTGAAAAAACTCTAATGATTTCAAATGATTTGTTTCGACTTTTGTACTGATAAACTTCAACGCGTTTGCTTTTTGGTCGTTCATCAATGCTTTTAGCAACATGGTACCCGCGCCGAACATCCTTGCCGCGGATGAAACGTAAAGATACACGTCTGCCTTGTCTCTGTTTTTGCCCCACAAACGAAAAGTTCCGCAGCCGACTATCTCAGGAATATCGTTTTTATATGCGATTACACTGTCGCTCTTTTCTATACAAAAACGCGCTTCCGTCATGTTTAAATCGGAATCGCCGGCTAAAAAGACGATAATGTCGCATCGTTTGTTTTCCAATACTGTGTCTATCATATTCGCTTTTCTCAGATAAAAAAAACAACCTGCACTTGCTGTTCGGCTCAAATTATAAAATATAAACGCTGATTTATCAACATTATCGTATCAAAACCAGCGTTCTTAGTGGCCGGAGGGTGGGATTTTCCCCTTCGGGGCATAAACTTCGAATCCCTGTCCCTTTCGGGCGCAAAAAATTCTTGCGCCGTCAGGCGCGCGCCGCTGAAAGCCCAAAGCCTTGGCGACGGTTTTTGCGTGAAGGAAGCGCAACGAAGCGATATTGAGAAAGCGGGCAATCCTTTCGGAAAGCCCGCTTTCGATTTGAGCGCAGTTTGTTTTTTTGCGCCGACAGGCGCAACCACGCAAAAACCCAAAGCAAGCGAAGGCGTCGCAATGGCGTTTACAACCGAGTAGCCGCAGCGCAGCGACGGTTTTTGCGTGAAGGAAGCGCAACAAAGCGATATTGAGAAAGCGGGCAATCCTTTCAGAAAGCCCGCTTTCGATTTGAGCGCAGTTTGCGCTGACGTGGCGGAGAGGGTGGGATTCGAACCCACGGGCCCTTGCGAGCCGCCGGTTTTCAAGACCGGTGCCTTAGACC
>JAAYFA010000318.1 GCA_012728445.1 Clostridiales bacterium
CGCCAGCATCACCATAACAACCGAGCCTAAAACAACGACCATGACGGGCAACTTCTTCCAAGCGAGCAAAACCGCTGTCAAGCCCCCGACAACACCCATCCATACAGAATTAGCATCCATTTTCAAAATACCCGGGAAAATTAGTGCCGTCATAGCGGTATAGGGGATCAAACTCAAAAATTGCTCGGCTTTTTTGCCAAATCTCATCTTGTCAATCAAAACGGCTGGGATGGCGCGGGGGATATATGTGACAAGTGCCATACCAAAAATTAAAACAACAATCCTCATTCCGTGGCCTCCTGACTGATCGTTTCGCCAGTCTTGCTGTCCGGGATGAAAATGCTGACGAGTGCGCCCAATAGGGTTGCGCCAATAATGGTCCAGGCGGAGGGCAAAAAGCGGCTTAACACAAAGCTCAGAACGGCTGTAATCAGTACAGTCAAGGTGAGCTTTTTGTTCTTCTTTAGTTTTGGCACCAGCAGCCCGATGAACATGGCATATATTGTAACATTCAAACTGTCGGATACGATTTCAGGCAGAAACTGCGTCAGAAGGCATCCCAGTGCTGTGCCGATGACCCAAGAACTATAGGTAACGGTGATGGTGCCGAGAAAATACAAGAAAGTGCAATTTTTTTCATCCGTCGTGGTAAAGATAGCAAAAGATTCATCTGTAAGGCCAAAGGCGCAGAGCAGTCTTGCTGGGGGAGGCGCGTCTTTCATGCGGTTCATCACGCAGGTACTCATGATCAGGTGGCGCAGATTGACGATGAAAGTGGCGAAAATAATAAGCGCGATGCCGGTGCCTTGCGCCAACATCGTAACGGCAATCATTTGGCTGGCCCCCGCAAATACGGCGGCGGACATCATGATGGTCTGCCAAGAATGTAGCCCGGCTTGGCCTGCTAAGACAGCAAAGGCGGTACCTACAGATATAAAAGCGATGATGATTGGTGTGCCGGCTTTCATACCGGAAAGGTATTGTTTTGTTTTGCTTGTTGCTCGGGTAGAGATAGGTTCTGCCATTGGAGTAGAAAACCGCCCTTCCGGAAAAATTTATTCAAGACGCAAAAAATTGCCTAAATAACGAACTTTTGCATTGTACCATACATTGAGTGATAATGTGATAAAATTGCAGAAATTCATACGATTTATCCGTTTGTCACCTCCGCACAAAAAAGGAATCCATTTCGCACAGCAGGGGAATAATCATACACATATCATAAATGAAAGACATGTAAGTAAAGGATAGAGTTTTATTTGACTCATTATAAATGTATAGCGGAACAATTTGCTTGCTATATTCTTCACCGGCAGAGATAAACGGTGAAAAAAATAAAAAAAATAAAAAAAATAAAACCCATGAATGGGTTTGACAAAACGCTTATTAAACATTAAAATAGGTATGACAATCAATAGAGTGTACAAAAAGGGTGTTTGGTCACTTAAGAACATAGTGAAATGTTGGAAAAAAAGAGCACACTCTAAACTGCGAATAGTGGCAAACGGATGCTTCTAACAAACGTATTCCTGCCATGGTGGCAGAAAACAATAAATTGCAATATGAAAAGGAGAGATGCGTTATGGGTTTAATCAAAGCAGCACTGGGGGCCGGCGGCGGCGTATTGGCCGACCAATGGAAAGAATTCTTCTACTGCGATTCTCTTCGCGAAACTGTTCTGGTTACAAAGGGGCAAAAGCGTGTTTCGGGACGCTCCTCCAACACAAAAGGGGAAGAAAACATTATCTCCAACGGTTCAGGCATAGCCGTCGCAGACGGGCAGTGCATGATTATCGTTCAGCAGGGCAAAGTGTTGGACCTTTGCGCCGAACCCGGCGAATACACTTTTGACATAGGCGGCGAACCTTCGCTGTTTGCAGGGGGTAATTTGGGCGACAATGCGCGTAAATCTTTACAGAGTGTTTGGTCGCGCTTTAAGTTTGGTGGCAGCCCGGGCAAAGACACCCGCGTTTATTATTTTAATACCAAAGAG
>JAAYFA010000044.1 GCA_012728445.1 Clostridiales bacterium
ACAGATGGCCGCAAGAGTCACTGAGGCCGGCGATGACCTGGACGAACTTGCTCGCATCGCAAAGGCTGAAATCAGCGGCGAGTACATAAAAAACAGAGAGCACAAATAGCCGCTCATTACCCCAAATGCAAGGAAAACCCGGATAACGGAAAATAATAATATCTGTACAATAACGCTACTATTTGATATAATCATTATGCAAACAAACAACTGTTTCGCAACCAAAAACAATAATTGCAAACGAAAGGGTGATTGTTATGTTAACCAAAGCCAAAACACTGACGGGTTACAAATTGCGCTGCCTTGACGGAGAAATCGGAGATGTCAAAGAGTTTGTCTTTGACGAAAACGAATGGACTATCCGTTACCTTACGGTGGAAACGGGCACCTGGCTTATCGACAGAGAAGTCTTGATCTCCACAGCAGCCATAACCGCGCTCGACAAAGAAGAAAAGTACATCGCCGTCAACTTAACCAGACAGCAGATTGAAGACAGTCCGCTTCTTTACAAAGCCAACCCCATTTCGCGGCAGTTTGAAACCTCTTACCACAACTATTATGGGTATACGCCTTATTGGAACATCTGGAACACCCCGCCTGTTTCCCAGCCCACTTCCGCGCCAATTTGGGCGCCCAACCCTAACCTAATGGTTGACAGCTCGGCCTACAAAGCAGCAACACAAGGCGACAGAGACCTGGACCCCGGCCTGCGCAGTACCGGCAATGTTCGGGGGCGCAAATTGCAAGCCTTAGACGGGGAAATCGGCCATATAGCCGACTTTATACTGGATCACGAAGACTGGGTAATCCGTTACCTTGACATTGACACCATCTCTTGGTGGCCAAGCAAGCACGTACTGATTTGCCCGGGCTGGATTGACAGCATCGGTTGGGAAGATTTTCTCGTTCATGTCGGCCTGACACGTGAGCAAATCAAAAGTTCACCGGAATACAATAAGGATTCCGACCTTGAACGCGATTACGAACAATGCCTTTTTGACCATTATGAGCGCAGAGGGTATTGGGATGACTCCACCACAGGCGACACCAATAACGATCCCGAAAAAAAAGAATAACGAACATTTGATATCGAACGCCCGCTGCTCATTTTTGAACAACGGGCGTTTTTCATGTTTTTATCCGGGCTAATCCTTCAAAGAAGGTGGTTGGCTCCGTTATTTTTTCCCAATAACCGAATATGCTAAATCGGGGTAATCGGTCATAATGCAGTCACAGCCGTTGTCACGCAGCTTACGCATGTTTTCGGCGGTGTTGATGGTCCAATACTGCACAGCGATGTTTTTTGCATGTGCGTAATTGATCATTTCTCGGGTACCGAGGTTCACCACTTCTTTGCCACCACGTTTGCGGTACACGCCGTACGGAATCTGAAGCAAGGAATATTTTATATTTTTTTTGCCAAGGTCCGTACCCAAACGACTGTAAAAATAAAATTTTAGCACCTCAAAGGGGCCTGCCGAGCGTGTCATATCGGGGCAATGCGCATCATAATGCTTTGCAACGGAAGGGTTAAAACTCGCGGCAATCACACGGTCGTACATAGCTCTTTCGCCGATCACTTGGTACAGTCTATCTGCGGCTTTCCGCCCCAAATCACCATGGTTTTTGACGTCGATGCTGTAATAGTGCGGCTTTTTTTCGTGTGCATTCACATGGTCCAATATGTCGTCCAGCCTGTGGACGCAAAGATTATTCGGTATTTCTTCGCCTCTCAAGCCTTTATACGGGCGCTGCCCTTCTTGCTCAAAGTTTTCCCCAAGGTTGAGCACCCTGAGCTCTTTAAAAGTGTAGTTAATCGGATAGATCTTTTTTTTGCCGAAAGCTTCGACCGCATTGCTTGTCGCATCAAAGGTAGTGTTGTGCAGCACCACCAGCTCGCCGTCGCGCGTTAAATGCACATCAAGCTCAAACAAATCAATTTCAAAGTCCGGCGAGTTGAGGCAAAGGTCAAAGGCCATGAGCGTATTTTCCGGCACGATGCCGGCGCCCGCGCGGTGTGCGGCGACCAGCGGATGCCCGTATTTTGTGATATACGGGTTCGACGCATGTTCGGTCGCTGCCGCAGGTGTGTCCTCGTCATCATCCTTTGATAAGGTAAAGAGTATTTTTACAGGCATCAACATTTTTGTAATACCCTTTTTGAACTTTTGAGACGGCATGCTTGTTCCCCCTTATTCT
>JAAYFA010000364.1 GCA_012728445.1 Clostridiales bacterium
TGCTTGAACAGTGGGGGTTCATGCGTATCCTAAGCTTCGGCAAGAGCAGAGCCCTTGCCCTAGCTTGGGTTGACGTTATCTTTCTCTTTATCTTTAACCAGCTTATCGGTATCCTCCAACCTGATGCGTTTAGATGCAATGTAGGTATATCGCTTTTCGTCCGGTGTAAATATGCCGTAAGTGGACGTAACAAATGTGCCGTCGGCAAGAACCACGTTACCGCAATAGCCGCAGTCGCTGTTAGCGAGGAGACTTGGCTTGTCCTGATCGGGTAGATAGGTGTGTGCAACTTTAATTCTATACTGCCCTTCTTTACCGTTTTTAAGGTCATCGTAGGTGCCGACCCACGCAATCCAGCCTTCGCTAAACCAGCCTCTGCCTTCTTTTTTGGGTTCTTTATAGGTGCTGTTTTTAACAGGGTCACGCTGAATTGAACGAAATGTGATAACGAGTCGTCCATCGGGCAAATAATCGGCCTTGTGGCGTTCGCCGTTAAGGGCTGACGGTGCATAAACAGGGCTGGACCATGTTTTGCCTTCGTCATTTGAAAAACTCAGCATAGAATTAACCTTTTTACTGTTGCTTCGTGTACTCAGGCAAAGTTCATCACCTTTTCCATTGTCCGAGCGAACGCATTCCACTTCACACATATTGCTGCTTTTTTCAATTTTGCGGTAAGTCGAAAAATACTTTTCGGGCGTTGACCAAAGCATTTTACCCTGTGCGTCAAAAGATAATATCGTTTTATAGTTGTAAAAATCACCATCGTGGAAAAGCCCCATCCATTTGTCGACAAATGCACCGTTTTCCTTGAGTCTCGTAAGGGATGCCATTGCAACGATGGTGATTTGCCCTTTATAAAACAATTGGAATTCGCTCCACGTTTCACCCTCGTTACAAGAAATGGAGCAGTTAAAGCCCCCTGTTGTAGGCTCAAAAGGCCATTTAGGATTAGCTGAAACAAGCAGGATTTTATCCTGTGTTTCGGGAGAATTAAATTCAAGTCGATAGATCGTGGGTGTTTCTCTTGAAAATTCCCATGATTGAGGAGGGTTTTTAACACCGTTTACGTATGTTTGCCCGCCATCGTAACTGCGCTTTGAAAGAATAGCACCTTTGCCGTGCCCTTTCGGGTACACCGTAAGAATATCGCCGTTTTTCAGTAAAACAGAATCGGGATGCGCAAGGTATCCTTCCCCGTAATCTACAACAGATGGCTCAAAAAGACTTCTGTACTTCTCATCTACATTTTGGGGCTTCACGGATAAATCTAACTGCGGTATAGAATAATCGCTTCCTGTGATTTTTTTCACGCCAAAAATCTTGCCCATATAAACAGTCTCCTATCGATATTTTCATCATTCATTTAAGTGTAAATTGTTGACGTTTGCATTATAATGTAAAAACACAAGGATTACAATATCGTTTAAACGCAAAAAATATAGAGGTGGACATTTTAACCGCTGTGTGTTAATATTTGTATGCATCTTTGCAGGTTTGCAAAGTCAAACAAAAGGAGGCTTCCCATTTGACTACAAAAGAAAAAATGCAGCGGGCCGCCGCCGGTGTTGCCATAGATAAAATCTTAAAATATATCGAAAAAGATCCTCAAAAAAATTTGATTAAGCTTGTGGACAAATCGCAGGGGATTGCGGGTGGGCTTTTTCCTTCCGCCAACTTCGATAAGTTTCGTGAAGCGTTGAAGGACCCCGATAATATTTGGACCGGTTTTGCACAAGGTATTATAAAAGATATCGACCACGATGTATTGAAAAAAATGATGCTCGCCCTGGGGCTTGGCGCCGGTTACAACGGCACAAAAGCGGTTCGAAAGAATCGCGAAAAGTACAAATGCAACATTCCGTTTCAGATTTTGCTGGACCCCACAAGCGCCTGCAACAAAAACTGCCTCGGCTGTTGGTCTGCGGAATATGGCGATAAACAGAGCCTTACGTATGAAGAGATGGACAGCATTGTTAGCCAAGGCGTTGAGCTCGGTACCCATTTTTATATGTTTACGGGTGGCGAACCGCTACTGCGTAAAAAAGATGTTATCAAACTGTGTGAAGCGCACCCCGACTGCGCCTTTCTTTCCTACACCAACGCAACACTGGTGGATGACGCTTTTTGTTTGGAAATGAAGCGAGTTGGCAACATTTCCCTTGCCGTGAGCATTGAAGGCTCAAAAGAAATCAATGACCTGCGCCGTGGCGAAGGCAGTAGAGACTCCGCTCTTGCCGCCATGGATATGCTTAAAAAACACGGCTGCTTGTTCGGCATTTCCGTTTGCTACACCAGTCAGAATGTGGAAAGCGTTACAAGCCAAGAGTTTATGGACCTCATGATGGAAAAAGGCGTTAAATTCGCTTGGTATTTCAACTACATGCCCGTCGGCAAAGGCGCGCAAGAAAGCCTGATTCCCACGCCGGAGCAAAGAAAGCATATGTATGCCTGGCTGCGGGAAACACGAAACAGTAAAACCGGTAATCCGCTGTTTGTGGTGGACTTCCAAAACGACGCGGAATATGTCGGCGGCTGTATAGCCGGGGGCAGGAATTATTTTCATATCAACTCCGCGGGGGATATGGAACCTTGCGTTTTTATCCATTATTCGGATTCAAACATCCGCACCCATACCCTGTTGGAAGCGTTGCAAAATCCATTGTTTATGTCCTACTACCACAATCAACCCTTTAACGATAACCACCTGCGCCCTTGTCCGATGCTTGAAAACCCGGAGTACCTGCGCAAGATGGTGCATCAAACCGGGGCGAAATCAACCGCCTTGTTGGCGCCGGAGGATGTGGAAACACTTTGCTCGCGGTGTGACAAATATGCGGCCGACTGGGCGCCGGAGGCAGAGGTGCTGTGGGGCGCATCCAAACATCCAAGCCCGAAAACGCAGTATTACAGGGATACGGCAGAGGCGAAAGCAACCGAATAAAACAAACAAAAATAGAATAGCAAGGGGTGCTGGCATTTGCCGGCTGAGATTATACCCGTATACGTCTTTCAATTTAGTTCTGAAAGCCAGTATCGAACCTGATCCGGATAATGCCGGCGTAGGAAGCAGAGATATTTTTACGCCCGCGGATTTTCCGTTGGGCGTAAAATTTTTCACACAAAAAATGCAGGAGGTCAATTCAAATGGTCAACAAAACACAAAGGTTAACCGTCACGGGGATTATGATAGCTCTTGGCACTGTGCTATCCATCATCACAATTTTTCGGCTGCCCTACGGCGGCGAAATTACGCTGTTCGGCATGGTGCCTATTCTACTCACGGGGTATCTATTCGGCGTAAAATGGGGGATCGCCAGTGGCGCGGTGTTTGGTATTATTCAGGGGCTGCTTGGCGCCACCATGTCCGGCGCTTTTATTGGGCAGCGCGTGAGCGGTGTCATTGCGGTGATGGCCATTGATTATATTATAGCATTCGCTGTTTTAGGTTTTTCGGGCATTTTTAAGAATAAAATCATAAAAACGACGCCTTCTTTTGTTTTAGGCTGTGTATTTGCGATTTTCCTGCGGTTTTGTGCCCATTTTGTGAGCGGTGTCATCATTTGGGGCTCTTATGCCCAAAGCACGCTCGAAGCGGTTCACAATTCATTAAGCACCGCGATTCTGACTAATTTTACCGGCACCGGTCTTGCGGCTGTGTACTCGCTGGCTTACAATGCGTCCTTCATGCTGCCGGAAATGCTGCTATCGGTTTTTGCCGCGGTTATTATTATCAACGTCAAGTCAGTCAGCCGGTTGGCGGAATAATGAAAGCACGGGAAAGCGTTGCGTGGTTAAAAATCTTTGGAACAAGTGCATAAATGACGGGTAAATGTGATGATATTGTAAATTATTTATAATAGGTTTGAATTATTCAGAGAAAGATGATAAAATAACTTAGTTAGTCAATAAGGAGGTTATAATTTGGGATTTATGGATGATAAGCGCGACGGTTTAGACACGGACAGTGAACTCGACCCGATAGACGAAATTCTCAAACGAATCAACGAGAACGAGGTCGATTTGCCGGGTGACCCGCAAGCACAAAGCAATCAAGAGGAAACGGTCGAGACCGTTGTGGAAGAGGCCATCGAGGATGCGGAAATCGTCGAGAGCGAAACAGAAGATTTAGAGGACATAGCCGACGAATCCGAGCGTTGCGAACGCTGCGGCAAAAGACGCAGAGACACGAGCATAGCGGAAGATTACGAGTTCTGCGCGCGTTGCCGCGGGGAAATGTTAGTGACCCCGCTTAAATGGCAGGGCTTTGTTGCCGCCGTGTGCGCTATCATTATTGCGGGTATCGCCGTTGTGGTGGCCGCGTTCACTTCCGTCGTAGCGCTACCGGTCGTGGAGGCAAAAGGCTTTGAAAGGGATAACCGGCTCAGCGACGCGCTCAGTTCCTATTACATGGCACAGGACGAGGCGGGTAAGCTCAACGAACAGCTGAATATGGAAAACCTGTTTACCATCGGCACCAAAACCTTTGTCAATCAGATGCTGTTAACCGCAAAAGTGCAAAGCCCGCTTTCGGTTGGGCAAATGCTGGGCACGGCGATTAAAAACGAAAAAAGCTATAAAAACCTTTGGTTAAGAAAGCTTAAACCGTACAGCGAAATCTTGACCAGGTTCCAAAACACACAAGAGGCTGTGCAGCCGATTGTTGCCGATTACCAGGAGAGCGATCCGAAGGACGTGCCGTATGATGAACTGATAGCGGAGCTTGAGGCGATGAAAACCGGCGCAGACGCAGCCAAATATGAAGCTTACTTTATCGAGTATTATAAAACATATGTGGCTGTTTTGGCCGACAAAGGCCCGCAAGTCGAACTTGACCATATGCTTGCCGTAAAAAAACTCGCGCCAAAAGAAACATGGCTGTTCAATTTATACATTGCCGACTGCTACAACAGGTTGGAAAAGTATGATGATATGATCGCCGTGTGCGACGAAATTGTGGCGGAAAACGCCAACAGTGTGCAAGCGTATTCCCTTAAAGCAAGGGTCCACTGCACACGCGGTGAGTTTGATAAAGCCATTGCCGTGAGCGAACAGATGGATAAATACAATCCCAACAATCCGGCCGGATTTGCCTTGGCTGCGGAAATATACCGCCGCAAAGGCGATGTCGAAAAAGCGGCAAGCATCTGCGCCGAAGGGCTTGAAAAAGTGCCCGGTGGCGGGACGGAGCTTTACCGCCAACAGGCGATTGTGCTACTGCTCAAGGGTGATAAAAAAGCCGCCTACGAAGCAGCCAACAACGCATATAACTCCGCTTACTATAACCAGGATACGACGCTCGAA
This sequence comes from Clostridiales bacterium, assembly GCA_012728445.1. Taxonomy (GTDB): domain Bacteria; phylum Bacillota; class Clostridia; order Oscillospirales; family Acutalibacteraceae; genus UBA1447. The sequence continues at coordinate 5,305 of JAAYFA010000364.1, forward strand.
CTGATTAACACCGTCGCACTGTGTGCCTCCCTCGCAGAGGAAACCGAGATGTACGAAGAATCAATCAACTTCCTCAAAGAAAACGATGTTGAACTTGCAGACAATGTTGTGCAGATTATAGCAGGGACGAAAACGCTGCAAGATGGCTTTATCGGCGGAAAGGGTGACGTATTATGAGCACGATTTATGTGATTGGTAAAATTATTACCCTGCCCGGCGCCTACCTTAAAACCTTTTGGGAACATTTTGTCTGCAGACTGCTTGGCATTCCTGTGGAAACCGGGGATTATTTAGTCTATGACGAAAGGCTCGGCCATGTCGAGCACGAGTTCCCCAAAACCCTGCCGCGTACGTTTTTATTCGCATGGCTACCGGGGCTGATAAACAGACTGCTCGGTATCCCAATGTTTTTTGCGGGCGCTTTGGGTATTGTGTACCTCGGCGTAGAGCCTATCATCCGCGAATCGGGTGAAAAAACTTGGATCTTCTTTGTTTACCTTGTACTGCTATATTTAGGCATTTCCCTGCTGTGCAACATCTTCCCCCTCGTTGAAGATGCCCTGCTCTTGTGGGACAAGCTTTACGGAAAGAACAGCTCTGCGAATATTGTTTGGAAAGTGTTACTTTTCATCCCGACAGCCTGTATGCTCATCGGCTCTTAATTGGAGCAGTACTCCATCAATATTTTAATTGCGGTCATTTATATCGCAGTCGGCTTGCTGCTGTAATAGCTGCATTTATGCGACCAAACCGGGGTTGTCCGATCTTTTTCGAGGCAATCCCTTGTTTTCAAAATACCCGCCTGAACCTTATGGAATAGGCGAAAATTTCTAATTCGAAACGGAGGGCTATTCATGCTTGAAGTAAAAAATGTATCTTTTAGAGTGGACACCGACAACGGTCCTCTCGACATTATCGACGATGTCAGCTTTACGTTGGAAAAAGGAAAGTTCCTTGTGGTTACAGGCCCCAACGGCGGCGGAAAATCAACCCTGGCGCGCTTAATTATGGGCATTGAAAAGCCAACCGCCGGGCAAATCATCTTTAACGGCACGGATATTACCGACTTAAGTATTACCGAACACGCAAAACTCGGCATCGGCTATGCGTTTCAGCATCCGCCTCGTTTCAAGGGCATGACGGTGCGCACTCTTTTGAGCCTTGCCTACGGTAGCGATTTAGCGGAAGATAAGTGCTGCGAATACTTAACGAACGTTGGGCTTTGCTCGCTCGAATATTTGAACCGCGAAGTGGACGCCTCTCTTTCGGGCGGTGAGCTCAAAAGGGTGGAAATTGCGACATTGATGGCAAGAAAGCTAGGGCTTGCCATTTTTGACGAGCCGGAGGCGGGCATTGATCTGTGGAGTTTTAAAATGCTGGTTGAGACTTTCAAAAAAATGTCAGCGGACAAGCACGAAAGCGTCATTATCATCTCCCATCAGGAAAAAATTATGCAGCTTGCGGACGAAATTATTGTTGTCGCGAACGGAAAAATTCGCTCATCCGGCAGCAAGGATACGTTTTTACCGCAGCTGCTCGGTGAATTTGCCGATATCTGCGACTTCACGGGAAAGGCGGTAAAATCGCTATGAAGAACAACATTGACGACACCCTTTTAGAAGCTGTGGCAGATTTTCACGGCACGCCTGCGGGCGCATACAATATCCGCAAAAACGGTGAGGGCGCCGGACGTCGTTCCACAGAGAACATCGTGATTACCACCAAGACAGACAAGCCGGGGATGGATATCCATGTCGCCCCCTTTACAAAAGACGAGACGGTGTATATTCCGGTCATCGTGACCGAGACGGGTGTACACGACATGGTTTACAACGATTTCTATATCGGCGAAGGCGCGGATGTGCTGATTATCGCCGGCTGCGGCATTCACAACTCCGGTAGCGAAAAAACCGGGCATGACGGCATTCATCGCTTTGTTATCGGCAAAAATGCGCATGTGAAGTATGTTGAAAAGCATTATGCCCAGGGTGAAGGAACCGGCGAAAGAGAGCTCAATCCCACAACTATTGTCGAGCAGGAAGAAGGCTCCCTGTGTGAGATGGAAACCGTGCAGATTAAAGGCGTGGATTCCACGCTCAGGGAAACCACGGTAAACCTTGCCGCGCAGGCGAAACTGATTGTCACAGAACGCCTCTTAACGCACGGTAAGCAAACCGCCCGTTCCGATATCGATGTCTATTTAAACGGGGAAGATTCCTCCGCGCAAATCATCTCCCGCTCGGTAGCGCAAGGGGATTCGGAACAAATTTTCTACCCCCGCGCGGTCGGCAACAATAAATGTCGGGCGCATATACAA
>JAAYFA010000022.1 GCA_012728445.1 Clostridiales bacterium
CGAAAACATGTTTGGTGGCAACCCGAACAACGGGCAAATTACCCCGAACGTTTGCAGCACCGGCAGAGAATTTGCGGAGTATGTTGACGCACTGGATTCCTGTTACTTTACCGCCTGCCTGGATTTGGGGCACGCCGGGCTCGTGGGCGAAACGGCAGAAAACATGATACGAACCCTGGGCCACGACCGCCTAAAGGCCTTGCATGTGCACGACAACAATCACGTGCGTGACCTGCATACCCTGCCCTTTACACAAAGCCTTGACTGGAAAGCGATAACGCAGGCGCTCAAAGACATCAAGTACACAGGCGACTTCACCTTTGAAGCGGATAATTTTTTGCTCAAGTTCCCGAAGGAACTGGCTGTGCCGGCGTGTAAATTGATGCTGGAAACCGGACGATATTTAGCGGCTCAGTGCGAATAAGTTTGGAAGGAAAAGCAGCCAATGATTTTTGCCAACCATGCGCATATCTACCCCACACAGTTGCGTGAAGACGGAGATTTAGATGCCCTCAAAAAACTGATGGAGACCTGCGGCATTGACCGATGCGTTGCCTTTGCGACTTTTCCCGAAAAGTTTGCCGAACTGGGGCTCAACATCAACAACAATGTTTGGCTGAGCGAGCAGATTAAACATGACCCCGCATTCACCGGCTTTGGCACGATTGACTTTAGACAGGACAATTTAGAGGAACAGGTGGAGCTTGTGGCATCGCTCGGCTTTAAAGGGATTAAACTCCACCCACCGGCGCAAGGGTTTGCCGTTTTGGACGACAAGGCGCTGAGGGTTTATGACCGTGCGCAAAGCCTCAACCTATTTTTGTCCTTTCACACCGGCTTGCACTGGTCCCGCTTAAAAGATAACCTGCCGATACTGTATGATGAAATTGCTTTCAATTTTCCGGAGCTTCGTTTGAGCATGGAACATATCGGCGGCTACAGCTTTTTTAACGATGCACTTGCGGTCTTGGCCAACCATAAGCGTGGGGGTCGCCAGCCCCGCGTTTTTGCGGGTTGGACGAGTATCGACAGCATCGACGGCAGCGCCTGGACCTTGACCGATGCACAGCTTGAAACGGTCATCGCCCAAACCGGGGAGGAAAAGAGCATTTTCGGTCTGGACTTTCCGTTTAAAGATGCCTCTTATATCACAAGTTCCATCAACCGAATCAACGCCTTAAACATCACAGATACGGCAAAAAAGAAGATTCTTGGTGGAAACTTACTAAGGGAAATCGGCTGATTTTTTTGCTGAGGACAAACCATTTCATAAAACAACGGGAATTTGTGGAATCTAGCCGCAAATTCCAGTTTTTTTTGCAAATTATTTTCAACAAGTGATGACAATCCGCAAATAATATGTTATAATCTAACAAAATATTTATGAAATATTATTATCTTTGACTCAAATCAGGAGTAAATATGCATGAACAGATAGTCAATATAGACCGAATCGAAGAAGCTGTCAGTCTTTTCGGCAGTTTTGATGAGAATATCACGCTGATTGAAAACGAATACAATATTGTTGTACTATGCCGTGGGTCGGAGCTGAAGGTGACGGGGGAAGAAGAAAACGTTGCCAAAGGAGTTCGTGCCGTCAACGGCTTGTTGCTACTTATCAGCCGCGGTGAAACGCTCAGCGACTTAAATGTGCGCTATGTGCTTTCGCTCGTGAATGAAGATAAAGAGGACAAGCTTTCGGAAATGGCGGCGGACTGTGTTTGCATCACCTCGCGCGGGCGCCCCGTCAAACCAAAAACGCTCGGGCAAAAAAAATACGTTGAAGCAATGAAAAACGACACCATCGTTTTTGGTGTGGGCCCTGCGGGAACGGGCAAAACCTACCTTGCGGTGGCCATGGCCGTCACAGCGCTGCGCAGTAAAGATGTCAGCCGTATAATTCTGACAAGGCCGGCGGTGGAAGCCGGCGAAAAGCTCGGCTTCTTGCCGGGGGATTTGCAACAAAAGGTGGACCCTTACCTACGCCCGCTGTACGACGCCCTATTTGAAATGCTCGGTGCGGAAAACTTTTTAAAACAGCAGGAGCGCGGCAACATCGAAGTCGCCCCTTTGGCTTATATGCGTGGGCGCACGCTCGACGACAGCTACATCATCCTTGACGAGGCGCAAAATACCACGCCCGAGCAAATGAAGATGTTTTTAACGCGCCTTGGCTTCAACTCCCGCATGGTAGTAACCGGCGACGTGACCCAAATTGACCTACCCGACGGCAAGCGTTCGGGACTAAATGACGCTGTAAAAGTTTTGAAAGACGTCAAAGACATCTCCGTTATCCAATTGACGGAAAAAGATGTCGTGCGCCACAAACTGGTTCAGGATATAGTAAAAGCTTACGAGAAAAACGAGGAGGCAAAAAGAAAGACATGATAGAAAAAGTCAAAGTCATTATCACAAACGACCAAAAAGAGGTAAAAATACCAACCGGCGTACGCATGTTGGTGCGCCGTTGTTGCACTGCGGTACTGGTGAACGAAAACTTCAGCGGTTCGGCGGAGGTGAGCGTGCGTTTCGTTAATGACGACGAAATACGCCAGCTTAACCTAAAATACCGCCAAAAGGACAGCAGCACGGATGTGCTTTCTTTCCCGCTGGGTATTGAAGGCGTCTATGACATCAACAACGACACGGGGGCGCAGCTGCTCGGAGACATCGTGATTTCCGTGGAACGAGCAATTGAGCAAGCCGACAGGTTCGGGCATTCCCTGCAAAGAGAGATTGCTTACCTGACCGTGCACTCCATGCTTCATCTGCTTGGTTATGACCACGAAGAAGGTGGCATAGCACAAGTGCGCATGCGCGAAAAGGAAGAAACTGCCTTGACCCAGCTCGGTCTTAAAAGAAACAGCAGTTATTATATGGAAGACGAGGTTTGAGACCATAGTGTTTCAAACACGGTTCCGTATAAAAGCTTGAAAGGATGGAGATCCATATGAAAGCCCTGGCGAAAAGCTTTGTATTCGCATGCCGCGGCTTTATTTATTGCCTTCATCACGAACGCAACATGAGAATTCATCTTGCGTTTACCTTATATATGTATTCATTTCTGTTGTTTTTCGATTTTTTTGAACTCAGCAGAACCGAGTTAGCCATTTTATTTATTGCCAACGCCCTTGTTTTGATGGCGGAGCTGTTAAATACAGCGGTGGAAACCACCATTGACTTGGTCGAAAAAAAGTATAACAAAATGGCTAAAATCGCCAAAGATACCGCGGCCGCGGGTGTACTTGTCGGCGCCATCTTCGCTGTAGCGATAGGCGTTGCGCTCCTGTGGCAGCCCGCCGCTTTTAATAATATTATCGCGTACTATACCGCTGACACAGGCATGCTGGCGTGGCTTGTGGCAAGCCTTTGCCTAAGTTTAGTTTATATTTTTGCGGGTCCCGTGGCTATTTGGGGCTTTTTAACAGGTAAACCGTGCCAAACAAAGAAGAACACAAACGGAACAGGAGTTAACAAATGACCAAAACTGCGTTTATCGCTATTGTCGGTTGCCCGAATGTGGGCAAATCATCTATCCTAAACATTTTGCTGGGGCAAAAGATTGCCATCGTTACGAGCAAACCGCAAACCACGCGCACCAAAATTATGGGTGTACTGACCAAGGGCGACCTTCAGCTTGTGTTTACGGACACACCCGGCTTTCACCGCCCGCGCAATAAGCTGGGCGAAAAAATGGTAAAAGCTGTGGGCGAAAGCATTGCCGGCGTAGACGCCTGCCTGTTTGTTGTGGAAGCGAGCGGCGAACTCCGCAGCGCCGAACTAGAGCTCCTTGAAAAATTTAAAACCCTGAAAATGCCCGTCATTTTGGCGATTAATAAAATTGATCTTCTCGTGCGCCGAGATTCGCTCATAGAGAGAATCGTTAAGTTTACCGAACTGTTTGACTTTGAGGCTGTCGTCCCCATTTCCGCCTTGAAAGGCGACAATATGGAGGCGCTCGAAGAGGAACTTGGCAAGCTCGCGAGGGAATCCCAATTCTTCTTTCCTGAGGACACCTTGACCGACCAGCCCGAAAGAGTCATTGCCGCAGAAATACTGCGTGAAAAACTGCTGGGGCTACTTAATGAAGAGGTGCCGCATGGCATTGCCGTGAGTATTGAGCAAATGAAGGAACGCAAGGGAACAGATTTGCTCGATATTGAAGCAAATATCTTTTGTGAAAAAGAAAGCCATAAAGGCATCATCATCGGCAAAAAGGGCGAGACGCTCAAAAGAGCCTCTACGCGTGCCAGAGAAGATATGGAACGCTTTTTTCAGTGCCGCGTGAATCTTCAGTGCTGGGTAAAGGTCAAAGAAGACTGGCGCAACCGCGAAGGTCTGCTGCGAAATTTCGGACTCGACTAAAAAAGGAAAAACACCATGCAAATCAACACCGACGGTCTTGTCATCAGAGAAAACGCTGTGGGCGAAAACGACCGTGTTATCACCATACTGACAAAAGACTACGGCATCCTGCGCGCTTTTGCAAACGGTGCCAAAAGGATGAAAAGCCGTTCACAATGTGCGACACAGCTGCTGAGTTACTCCCGTTTTTCTATTTACCGGGGCAGGAACAGCTGCACCGTGAACGAAGCCCAGACGATCGAAATTTTTTTCAAATTGCGGGAGGATATCGAAAGACTTTCTCTCGCTCAATATTTTTGTGAGCTTGCAGGCGAGCTGACGCCGGAAACCGAGGAGGCAGAAAGTTATTTGAAACTCATGCTGAACTCTCTTCACTTTTTGGCAAACGAAACACGCCCGCAACTATTGCTCAAAGCCCTGACAGAACTGCGTATGCTTTGCCTGTCCGGCTATATGCCGGATTTAACGGCCTGTGAAACCTGCGGAAAATTTGAGGACACCGTCATGTACTTTGATCGAGACAACGGGCGGCTCTTCTGTTCGGACTGCAACACACAAGGCGTTTCGGCCGGTATGGGTGTGGTAACGGCCATGCGGCACATCTGCTATTCCGACCCTGTAAAGTTATATGCCTTTACGCTCCCCGACGAGAGTTTGATGCAACTTTCACAGATTACACAGAGCTATCTGTTAACGCATGTGCAAAGGAAATTCAAAACTCTTGATTTTTACAACTCTTTGACGGCAAAAAAATAAAACAACTGTTTTTATAACGGAGATGACCTATGACTGCGCAAAAAAATCGACATTACAGAGCCCTTGAACTGGATAAAATACTCGAGCGCCTCGCAGCGTTTACCGACTGCGAAGACGCTCGACTGGAAGCACTCGCTCTGGAGCCGCAAAGCGATATAAACCTCGCCCGTGCGCTCATCACGCAGACGAGCGATGCACATATTCTGCTTGCAAGGTTTGGGGCACCATCCTTCGGTGGACTTCAAAATGTGAACAACGCTTTGTCGCGTGCGGATGCCGGCAGCGTACTGACAATGAAAGACCTGCTGGATGTCGCCGGTGTGCTGCGGATTATCCGCGGACTTGTTCAGTGGCGCAGCACCAACAGCGGGGTGGAAAGCGTACTGGACATTTATTTTGACGCCATTGAACCAAATAAATTTTTGGAAGACGCGATAGGTTCTGCCATTCTCTCGGAAGATGAGATGTCGGACAGCGCCTCTCCTTTGCTCTACGACCTGCGCCGTAAAATCCGCCAGCAGGAAACACGGGTGCGTGAACAGCTGGAAAAATATGCCCGCTCGCAAACCTATTCCAAGTACCTGCAGGAAAATATTATTACCATGCGCAACGGCCGCTATGTGGTCCCCGTAAAAAGCGAATACCGCAACGAAATCCCCGGTCTGGTGCACGATACATCCTCAAGCGGTGCCACGGTATTTATAGAGCCAATGCCGGTGGTGGAAGCCAACAATGAAATTAAGGTGCTCAAAAGCAGTGAACGCGACGAGATGGAGCGGATTTTAGCCGAACTTTCCGCCGCCGCGGGCGATTTTGCAGAGAGTCTTCAATCAAGCTACGAATGTGCGGTAGAGCTAAACGTCATATTTGCCAAAGCAAACTATGCTTACAGTGTGAAAGCAACCGTACCGCAGCTCAATGATGAGGGCGAAATTTATTTGCGCGCTGCACGTCATCCGTTAATCGACGCCAAGGCAGTTGTGCCCGTTGATATCCTGCTCGGCAAGGATTTTGACACGCTGGTGATTACCGGCCCCAACACGGGCGGCAAAACCGTTTCTATTAAAACCGTCGGGCTTTTAACGCTCATGGCGATGTGCGGTCTGCTCATCCCCGCAGGTGACCGCAGCCGGCTTTCCGTCTTTAACGAGGTCTTAGCGGATATCGGCGACGAGCAAAGCATTGAGCAATCACTTTCCACATTTTCAGGGCATATGACGAACATCATTGAGATTATAAAAACGGCCGATGACCGCAGCCTTGTTTTGATAGACGAGCTCGGTGCCGGCACAGACCCCATTGAAGGGGCGGCGCTGGCCATGGCCATCCTTGAGGCGTTGCATTTTAAAGGCGCTAAAATTGCCGCTACCACCCACTACGCGGAGCTAAAGGCCTACGCCCTGCAGACACCGCGGGTGGAAAACGCCTGCTGTGAGTTCGATGTCGCAACCCTTCGCCCCACATTCAGGCTACTCAGCGGCGTGCCCGGGCGCTCCAATGCGTTCGCCATTTCCGAAAGGCTCGGTATGTCCAAGGACGTTGTGGACAGGGCGCGTGAGCTCGTTTCAACCGAAAGCCTACGTTTTGAGGATGTGGTGGACAAGCTGGAATTCAGCCGCCGCCAGATGGAAAAAGAACATGAATATGCGCAGTCGCTTTCCGCCCAGGCACAGAACGCCTTGAGCGAAGCGGAGGCATCCCGAGATAACATTTTAACCTTGCGCG
>JAAYFA010000113.1 GCA_012728445.1 Clostridiales bacterium
AAGACATACTCAGAGAGGTTTTTTTTTGCGTAGTTTAATGTGCCTGCCGTCATATTGCCGCAGGCTTCTTTTATGGAAGCGGCTGTCTGATCAATCATCGTTTGTAAAAAGCCGGTTTCCACACCACTTTTGATGGCACCGAGCCCCGTTATTGAGCTAAAGATGTTGTTGAGAACGATGCCGGCGGGGTCGGTCCAAATGCCCTGCGAATCAAGGCCGCTGTGCGTGTGGCTTGCGGAAACGTTGATGCTTACAATATTGTTGGCCGCCGCAAAATCAGCTACGGCGGCGCGGATTTTACGTACATCGGCGTTTGCAATACCAATGCAGTCAATCACGGAAAAAACCGTTTTCCCCCTACCGCTGCCGTCATCCAAAATAACGGTGCGCACCTTGAGTTCGTCAAAAGTTTCCGTCGTGAACGCGTAAGGAAGCAGGCTGCCTCTTACATAAGGTCTTGCGCCAAAGTCGGCAGGCATGATAGATTTTTGCGCATAACCGAGATGCCACTGCGCACCCGCGGCAGGCTCATCCAAAAAGTGTTCGTTGCCCGCATAAAAATTGTCCTGATCGTTAAGGTCAAAATCGTCAAAATCAGGGATGGCCGGCGACCTCGGCACAGACATTCTAAGCGCACCGAGGACGATGTTATTTACCAGAAAATCACTGATAAAATTAACAACTTTTGCGATGATATCACCAAGAGTTGTTTTGCCCACGGGTTTTGCAGTAATTGATTTTTCTACCGGTGCCTCCGGGTCCGCATCATCGTTTGTTACCGCAACACTTTTGCCGGCAACCGCAAGGGTGTTGCCGGCGGTCGCATTGCTTTGTGCAATATAATCTTCAATAGAGGCATAATTTTGGGCGGCCGGCACAGCCGTGTCTTTAACCGCTGCAACTCCGGTGATGCCCGCAGACAGCACCATACAAAAGCAAAGCAACAGCGCGAGGGTAGATTTAAAAGTTTTGTTCATCAAAATTTTCCTTTCCATATAAAAATCAACCTCTTCAGTATATCAAATACTTTTACAATATTCAACCGAAAATGCGAAGCAAATGACGATTTAAGTGGGGATTTTGCGAGCGTGGGTGCACAGAAAGATAACAACTAAATTTATTTTGTCTAAATAATAAAGGAATAAAGCGCCAATCGGTCAGATATTGTGTTTAAAATTTGACCCTACCACTACATGTGGACAGGCAAAATAAAAGCAACCGCTTTATTGTTGCAGTCCCATTTTTCGTATTGACAAACGCCCTACAGACAGTTAGAATAGAAGCGCAATCGAACGTTTGTTCGATGAATTTCAGCGGGATGGAGTCAATATGGAACGTTCGATTTTGCACGTGGACTGCAACAAATTTTATGCCTGCGTGGAGTGCCTGCACAGGCCGGAGATTCGCCATCTGCCGGTTGTTGTGGGCGGAGACGAGGATTTGCGCCACGGCATTGTACTGACCAAAAACGAGATTGCCGCAAAATATGCCATAAAAACGGGCGAGGCCATTTGGCAAGCAAAGCAAAAATGCCCGGGACTTGTGGTTGTCAAACCGAACTTTCCTTTGTACCTGCGCTTTTCCAAGCTCGCACGGGATATATATAATGATTATACCGACCAAGTTGAGCCTTTCGGGCTGGACGAGTGTTGGCTGGATGTGACGGGCAGCGGTATTTTTGGCAGTGGTATGGGTATTGCGCAAGAGATACGCCAACGCGTCAAGTTTGAGCTTGGCATCACGGTGAGCATCGGTGTGAGCTACAACAAAATATTCGCCAAACTCGGCAGCGACTATAAAAAGCCGGATGCCATTACGCAGTTCACCAAACAAAACTTCAAATCACTCGTCTGGCCGCTGCCGGCATCCGATTTGCTTTATGTGGGGCGCTCCACCGCCAACAAATTCAGGAACTGCGGCATCAACACCATCGGCGACATCGCCAGGTGTACGCCCGAGTATTTGCGCCTGCTGCTGGGTAAGCTTGGCGATATGTTCTATGTTTTCGCCAACGGGCTCGACAGCGAACCGGTTTTGCGCGCGGGCAACACGGCTGTCATCAAATCCATCGGCAACAGTTCCACCGCCTCGCGCGATTTGGCAAACGAAAACGATGTCAAGATTATGATGTATGTGCTGGCCGAAAGCGTCGGGCGCAGAATGCGCGAGCAAGGCTTCCGTTGCAAAACGGTGTGTATCACCGTGCGGGACAATACGCTGCTCTGGTTTACACGCCAAGGCAAGCTGCCCGCTTACAGCGCGAACACAAAAGAGATAACGGAAAAAGCGATGGAGCTTTTTCGAAAAAACTATGACTGGTTAAGGCCGATACGGAGTCTTGGCGTCACCTGTACGGATTTTGAGCATGATCAAATTCCGGTTCAGCTCGATTTGTTCGGTAACGCCGAAAAGCGGGAAAAAGCCGAGCGGCTGGACACCACCGTTGACCGTCTTAAATCGCGATTCGGTAACTATAGTGTGCAAAGGGGGCTGATGCTCACGGACAGGGGGCTTTCCGGCTTCAACCCTTACAACGACAACACGATTCATCCGGTAGGATATTTTAAGCCGCAGTAAAAGCGCTTGCAGAGCGCGTCTTTTTTGGGAGGGATATAAAATGTGCCGCAAGGTGTATGTGGATGTGCTGATTAAACAAGATAAGCAAGGGCGCATAACGCCGCTTGCAATCACTTGGGAAAACGGTGAGGTGTACGAAATTGACAAAGTGACGGCTGCTTGCAAGGCCGCTTCGCTCAAAGCGGGGGGTGCCGGTATCCGCTTTACTTGCCGTATTCGAAACAAGGAGACTTTCCTGTTTTTGGAAAACGACAAGTGGTTTGTGGAAGGGAAATAGATTTCGATGTCGTTGTGTTTATCGAACGACACTATCCGCACTTTATGAAATTTTGCAGAGCACGAATTCTGACTTGCTCGCCACCGAGCAAGTCAACGAGCAAGTCACCGAGCAAGATAACGAGCAAGTCGGGCGGGAAGAGCGCATTTTGGCTTTTGCGCTCAAGCGAAAACACGAGCGGAGATTCAGGCTTTTGTTGGCATTTCTCACCGCGAACATTTTAGGGCGAAAATTCTAAAGCCATTACTTGAATCCGGTAAACTAAAAATGATAATCCCCGATAAACCGAACAGTCGGAATCAAAAATACGTAAAAAACTGAAGATTACGTTTTCCTGTGAAAAAACCATGCGAAAAATGAAACGAATAGGGTTGCGCAATTTTGTTTGCGCAACCCCGCCTTATGTGCTATTATAGCCTCAGTAATTTGGAGCCTGAAAACTTAAAGCTGACGGCCATTTTAAAAAAACGGGGAGGGTGCCCATGTCATCGGATGATAAGCGCGACACCTTGGACAAAATACCGGCGCTCCCGGAAGAAGAAGCGCAGGCAAGCTATGTTCACCAGGACCGCCGCTATGTAGGGAATAAAGAGACGGTCGCTTACCTGCTCAACGATTTTTCCAACAGCTTTAACATCCACGGCTTTGACAACCGCTTTATCTGGGATGTTGTTAAAATCGATTTCAAAATACAAGCCTTTGTCGGTATTTTTACCGGGCTGTGGGATGTCATCAACGACCCGATTATTGGCTTTATGGTGGATAAAACCCGCACCCGCTGGGGCAAGTTTCGCCCGTATTTGGTGGGTTTTCAAATACCGATGACGCTCATCGGTTCGCTGTTTTGGCTGATGCCGTTCTTCTTCCCAAATACGGGACCGAGTTATATGCCGAAGCTTATTTTTTACTTTGCCTTTGGCGCCATAACGGAAACGGCGGGGACCTTTACCGGCATAGCGAAGTCCGGTTATATGACGACCATTACCCCGCACCCCAACGACCGCGCGCGGCTGATCGTCATGGCGGAATTGCTCACGGGCTATATGGGTGAGGATTTACCCAACATGATCATGGGCGTTTTTATTGACCTTGTAAATAATAATATCGTGCAGTGGAAGCTGCGCAATCTGTTCCTCGTTATGGGGATGGGGACGGGCATTATCTCGTCTGTTTTTACCCTGTATTTTTTCCTGGTCTCCAGGGAGCGCGTGATGCAAAATGTGGAACGCCCGAGTATTATACAAGGACTAAAGGCAGTTTTTAATAATTACCCCATCCTGCTCATTACGCTGTCTAATTTTTTGGGCGGCTTTAGCATAGGCGGCGGTATTCAGGATTATTTTATTGATGTGTTGGGTTCTGCCTCGCTTTTAACCTTGATCAATATTCCGTCAAGTTTAAACGGCAGTATCAGCTATGCGTTTGTGAAACCATTGAGAGCGCGCTTTTCGACAAAGGCGCTTTGGGTGACGGAGGATTTGTACACACGCTTTTGGTGGATTGCGGTTTTCCTCATAGGCATTTATAAAAATAATTACAAAAAGCGGCTTTTGATGTGTATTGTCATTGGCACGCAGGCTTGGTTTGATAAGTGGATGTTTGGGGTGCGAAAGGTTGTGAATGCCGAACTCTATAATGAGTCGATGGACTATTGCGAATGGAAGAACGGCTACCGCATGGAGGCCACCACCAATGTGGCGCGTGGCTTGATTTTGAAAATTCAGGGCATTGTTATGGGGTCTGTCAGGAACCTCATATTGGCAAAAATCGGCTACACGCAAGGGTTAAAAATCGGCACGCAGGCGGACAGCACCAAATGGTGGCTGTTTGCCATGAGTACAGGGATCCCGGTTATAACGGGTGCACTCGCCGTTGTACCGAAGTTTCTTTACCCGTTGACCGGTGAAAAACGTGAGCGGATGTACGAGGAGCTTTCCGTGCGTAGGAAAGCATACGCACGAACGATTAACGAAGCAAATAACCAGCCATTGGAAGTGAAGACCGAACGGGAGTAACATCCCGATGTTTGACGATAAAAAAGTGTAAGCCGCGGATACAAAAAAGGTATCCGCGGCTTACACTTTTTTAGGTTGGGTTCAATGAGTAATCGGTATGAGCTTCCTGCTCTCACCCTTGTTCAGATGCACACCAAACGACTTTTCTCCCGGGATTTCCAGCGTAAAGCTTGTGTCATGCTCCGCAGACAAGTGAAGACTTTCAACTTTTCGGTTTTTGATGGTCGTTGTGACCATAACGCCGTTTTCCGCCCGCAGACGAAACGAAAGATTTTGCCAAGCTTTCGGGACAGCGGGGCAGAGGATGATTTTGCCGTTTTCGCTGTACAAAAGCATTTCCTGCAAAGCGTCAACGGCGCAGAAGTTGCCTTCCAGCGTAAACGGACGGTACTTGTAGTTGCTGTAACCCTTGTCCAGATAATCGCCATTGAGGTGGAAGCCGTTGGGCGAGCAGAAATATTTCCAAAAAACTTCGAGAGTTTTAGCAGCTTTTTCGCCATTCTTTTGCACGCAGTAAAGTTCTGCGAGCCAGCCGAAAGAATAGCCGCAATAAGCGTCCGTCCCGAGCCTCTCTAAATCGCTGATAGAAGCGTCGATGATCGTTTTATCCTTTTTACAGCTGTAATCCAGCAGCCGCAGCGGATGGATGGCCATGAGGTGGGCAAGGTGCCGGTGCGATTCGTGCAGTCGCTCATCGCGGCTTAACAACAGCACATGGTCGCTGTCCAAATGCAGCTCTTCGAGTTTGTCCAAAACTCTTTGCCATTTGTCCGATTCTTCGGAAAGATTCAATATACTGCTTAACCGAACAAGACTTCTGAAGTGTGAGCGCATCAGTGCAAGGTCATAGTTGCTGTTGGGGCTTAGCCAGGCCTGCAGGGTGTTGTCATGTATTTCCGGCGAGCTTGAAAGCGACAGAAGCAGTTTACCGTTTTCGCTTTCCTGCAAAACGGACATGATAAAGTTGCCGCCGGCTTTGATGTAGGGATAGG
>JAAYFA010000322.1 GCA_012728445.1 Clostridiales bacterium
GCATGAAAATCATGACCGTGAGCCCGCCCGCAATAAAGGGCATTAGTCCAACTCCGCCTGTAGCCGGCAAAATCATGCCGCCTGCAGTGTTGTCCACCGTTATCGTTCCGCCGGGAATACCGCCGTTGTTTTGATATGTTGTGATATAACCATCCACGCTTTCTTCAACAATGCTGTAGTAGTAAGGATTCAACGAAGCATCTTCTATCGGTAAAGCGGTCCAGCTGTAGGTCCACGCCTGCGTGTTGCCAAACATCACTGTATCAACTAGGCTTCCGGCATCACCCGGTGTTATACTGCGGTACAGGCGTACTGTTATGTCCGGCAAAAGCGCAAGCTCAGCTCCGTTTAAAATTTGACTTGTGTCATACCTTCGCCAAATTTTGTTGACCGTAACAGCTGTTGTGGTCGGTGCGTCGGTCACCGTTATTTTTCCGTTGTTACCAAGAAAATGGTTATAGATGTCGCCGTCATTATCGCTGAATAATGATGTGTTTGCCGTGGAGGTGGAATTTGCTGTTTTATTCATAAATATATTTGTATATGTAGCCGGCTGATAATACGGGTTCCCGTCTGTTGGGCGAAGCTGTGACGTTGCGCCGGACCCGTTTTGCCAGCGGTTGGTATAAAACACATCATTTTTTCTTGCCGTTGCCACGGTTTGTGCCGTCAGTCCAACCTGATAAATCAGGCGCACAGGCAGTGCCTCATAATAGAAAGAAAAGGATGCATCCGGGTGGTAAACGGGCATTTCGGGGGACATTATATGCATTTCAACGGTTTGGGTCCCGTCTGTGGCGGTGATAACATCAACACCGATGTTGTTGAGATTATAGTGTTGGCCGGAAAGGCTGTCAGTCGTTTGATAATTATATCGATAAGTGGTGGTTTCAACTCCGCCCACTGTAACAGACGACACCGATGTGCGTAGGTAGTTTACACCGTTGTGCCGCAGAACCGGCTCGCCTTTTACTTCCATACCATCGCCTATGGGGTCTGTCATATGAACATGCTCCATTGACAAAATTTCTTTTAGGCTGAAATTGTAGTTGTAAACCGTTCTGCTCCGGTCAATAACACCCATGAGTAATACTGCGAGATCGGCGGCGTTAAAATCACCAAAATAAGATTCGTTGGCTAAGTTAAAACCCGTAAAATCATGCTGCGCTACCGGAACAAGCCTGTTGGTGATGCCTATTTGAGGTGTTGGATATGAAGCATATTGCCCTGTTGTCGATTCAACCGCGACAGTTGAGGCGGCATATGTTCCTTTTAAAAGCTGTGAAAGCATCAGGGATGAATAGGTATGATTTGTTGCCAACGGATCTGAAGTCAGGAAATCAATTGTATCCGGTGTCGGCGATAATACTGCGCGTTTATAATGGTCACCCGAGCCGACAGAAGAAGCCGCGGTGCCGGTCGGAATAATGCCGAGTCCGATAGCATACCATTTGGAAACCTCTTTATAGTGGGAAGCCACCACCTTCTTAAAGTAGACTTCCGAAAGGATTGTGTTGTATCCGTGAACGCCCTTGCCGTTTCCCGTGGCACCCGCAGCGGTTGTGCCACTGCCGTAGTGTGGTCCGCTTAAGGGGTCCATATAATTGTTTGTTGAATGCGTCGGTTCACCGTCGGAAATCATAACCATAACAGGTATCCGGTTTACAACTTCACCCGACGTTGGAATAGTATAAGTAATATCATTGTTGTTCAGCAGCAAGTTGGCACCGCGCTGTATGCCGAGCTGAGTATAAGTTCCCAGCCATCCGCCCAATCCGCTTGATGCGTTAAATGTACTGGCCGGAACCAGACCTCGGGTGTCGGCAAATCTCAAATTAGCTGTGGTCGAAATGGACATGTTCGCGGTTGTCGTGCCGCTGAAAGTAAGATATTGATAATTATTGCTGTAATCTATTATCGCACCGCTGGTTCCAACATAAAAGCGCCCGAGAGGAAGCATGTCAACCGAACCTGCGGTAAAAAGCACAAGACCGACGCGGTTAGCGGGGTGAAGCGTCATGATGTATGTTATGGTATCATTTAAAGCTTTCACTGCATGATAAGCGCGGCTCTGACCTTCAAAAGCTGTAGCCATACTGCCGGAAACATCAAGAACAATCGCAACATCAATTGGCGATATCAGCTGTTCTTCAATCGGCACATTATACTCTTGTGCCAAAGCGGACAATGTCACAGAAAAGTTGCCGTCATTGTAAGCAGTAAACGCCTGATAGTCATCTTTGCCGTAAAGAACGGATTTATCGGTTATAACCTTTCCGTCATCACTTATAACGCCATCAAAAAGATCTTCGATTTTTGATGTGCCCGGATCGGATACGGCGCTAAACGATCTGCCGGAGGATGTGCTGAAAGCTCCTGTCTGCGTGCCGGTAGGATTTATATAAGCCGGATACGGCGGTTTTTCACCATCGTCGTTATATAAGCCCGTACCGTCGTCATATACCACTTCGCCGGGGACTGTCAAGGTCGTGTTGACAAGCTTGTAAATAACAACATTGCGATAATCCACATCCGTCGTGGCAGTACTGCGTGAAAAGACACCGGTGGTGGGGGTGTTGCTCAGATAATATACGGTACCACTGCCATATCTGATCGTCCAGCTGCCGGTCACCGTACTGCGCTCAAGGGTGTGCGATATTGTGGTGCTGGCTTGTATGATGGGGCTGTTATTTAAACTCAGGCGCTGGGTTGAGGAAACCCTTATTTGAGAAGTGCCGGTGGTTCCGCTGACGGTTGAGAGGAATGTCCAGTTGATGTCGGCAAAGGTGTTCGCACTGGCAGCGCCCACTTTCACATCATAATGTTCGGGATTACCCCTGACGGGCGACATTGTTATCGCGCGACTGTATCCGCTTTGCGTACTGCTCAATGCGTAGTTCCCTTGTGCAGATACAATCAGATAGGATGCGGTTGTGCTGTCAATCGTATTGACACGCTGGTAAAAATTCCCGGTTATAATAGTATCCGCCAACACGATAGAAAAAGAAGAAAAACTGTCGGTGGAAAACTCGACCGCTGTAATGCCGTCTTCCGCGTTTTCTATCACATCTGTCACATCGATGACATCAACGGTATTGCCGCTCTCCTTGAAGTGCAACACCTTAAGTTCACTTGCGCGTTCCATATTCTCCATAGAGAATACGGGGTCATTGAAGCGGATAGCAACTTTTACCGTACCCGCGGCAGGCTCAATCTCATCGCCGGCAAGTTGGAAAGATATGTCATAAAACCGGATGTCGCTGATAACC
>JAAYFA010000298.1 GCA_012728445.1 Clostridiales bacterium
CCGTAGGGAATGACCGTCGTGCCACCGCGCAAACGACGAATAATCAACAGAAACCGAGGACGGAATAATGGGACTTTTTAAAAAAATTAATAAGGGCCTAAAAAAGACCCGTGACAGTATGGCGGGGGCCATTGATCTGGTTTTACGCGGTCGGACGGAAATTGATGATGATTTTTTTGACGAGCTTGAAGAAATTCTTATCATGGGCGATGTGGGCGTGTACACCGCTTCGGACATCACCGAAAAACTGCGCGAAAGAGTCAGCAAAGACAATCTCCGCACGCCGGAAGCGGTGCGGGGAGCGATAAAAGAAATTGTTGCCGAAATGCTTGAAGGCGAGCAGGAAATGGATATGGTAACAGTCCCGTCCATTATTCTTGTTATCGGTGTGAACGGTGTCGGCAAAACCACCTCAATCGGTAAAATGGCAGCGATGTATAAGGCACAGGGCAAAAAGGTTATCGTCGGCGCGGCCGATACTTTTCGTGCCGCCGCGATTGAGCAGCTTGAGATTTGGACCGATCGAGCCGGTGTTGAAATGATTAAGCATAAGGAAGGTGCGGACCCGGCAGCGGTTGTTTTTGACACCATCACCGCAGGGAAGGCGCGTGATGCCGACATCATTATGATTGATACGGCGGGCAGATTGCACAACAAAAAGAATTTGATGGAAGAGTTGTCAAAAATATATCGGGTGATTGACAGGGAACTGCCCTACAGCGATCGCGAGGTTTTGTTGGTGCTTGACGCCACAACCGGGCAAAATGCCGTCAATCAGGCGCGAGAGTTTAAATCCGTCGCAGAAATTACAGGGATAATATTAACAAAACTCGACGGCACGGCGCGGGGCGGCGTGGTGCTCGCAATTAAAAACGATTTAAATGTTCCGGTCAAGTTCATCGGTGTCGGTGAAAAAATTGACGACTTACAGTTCTTCGACCCGGCGGCCTTCGCACACGGTCTTTTTGATGTCGATCTTTCGGAGGACGAGGAAGAGAATAAAGACGAGGCACAGTCAAATGAATAATACAGATTATTTGATCGCTACCAAAAATATGAAAAAGCGCGAAGAGCTTCAGCGGATTCTGGCACCGCTCGGTATACGAGTACGACTTGCCGAGGAGTTGGGGTTGGAGCTTACGGATGTGGACGAAACAGGGGTAACGTTTGAAGAAAATGCGCTCCTGAAAGCAAAAAGCGGCTGTGCCGAGAGCGACTTGCCTTGTATTGCGGATGACTCGGGTCTGGCCGTTGATGCGCTAAACGGCGAACCGGGTGTGTATTCGGCACGGTATGCCGGCGAACATGGCAACGATGCGCTCAATAACGAAACACTTTTAAAAAACCTTATTGACGTACCTTTTCATTTACGCGGCGCCCGCTTTGTTAGCGCCGCGTGCTGTGTTTACCCGGATGGGCGTGCATATACGGTTCGAGGGGAATGCGAGGGCACAATAGGGCTTGAGCCAAAGGGAACAGGCG
Source organism: Clostridiales bacterium (assembly GCA_012728445.1). GTDB lineage: Bacteria > Bacillota > Clostridia > Oscillospirales > Acutalibacteraceae > UBA1447. The sequence goes on from JAAYFA010000298.1 coordinate 1,483, forward strand.
GTTTTGGTTATGATCCCATATTTCTACCCACGGACGTCTCTGCAGAGGATGAGTTAGGCAGGAGCATGGCGCAGTTCTCCGACGAGGAAAAAGACAAAATCAGTCACAGAGGCAAAGCCTTAAAGCTTTTGGCTCAAAGAATAGGAGATGCGATATGACCAGTAAAGAAAGAGCGGAGCTCAGGGCCAAGGCAAACACGCTCCATGCGGTTTTTCAAATAGGCAAAGGCGGTATATCCGAGGCACTCATTGCACAGACCGAAGATGCGCTCAAGGCGAGAGAGCTCATTAAACTCAAGGTTTTGCTTGAAACATCGCCGGAAAAACCCAGGGAAGTTGCGGATAGTTTGGCTGAAGCCACCGGCGCCGAGGTGGTGCAGGTTGTGGGCGGCAGTATCGTACTGTTCAAAGAAAACCCGGAGCTGCATAAAAAAGCAAAGAAAATTGTAAAACCGTTTAAGAAAAAGAGGGTCAACACAATATCCAAACCGCGCATAGATCGTGGGGACAAGCCTGTAAGGGATGCGCGAGGGAACTTTCTATCAAAATCGGCCGAAGGCACGGGTGTTAAAGCACACGATAAGCAAAACGATGGAAAGACAGCACACAAGCCTTTGCACAAAGGCGGACCGCGCAGTGCAGGTAGGTTTAAAGCAACGACAAAAAGATATTAACGGTTTTCAACACGACCGAATGCGAATGGTAGCATCACAAAGCCTGTAAAGCAAAATTACTTTACACTGTCTGTTTATATTGACATTATTCTCTTGTATGGTATAATACACAGTGACGAACCATGCGAAAGGAAGTGATGGGCTGTGGCTGAGCAGATTGCGAAAAAGACCGTTGCGCACAACAAAAAAGCCTATTATGAGTACTTTGTGCTGGAGATGTTTGAGGCTGGAATAGAACTGTTCGGTACGGAAGTAAAGTCTATCCGCCAAGGTCAGCTAAACCTAAGAGATTCCTGGTGCAACATTGTCAAAGGGGAAATTTTCATCAACGGGATGCATGTCAGCCCTTACGAAAAGGGCAACATCTTTAACCGTGAGCCCTTGCGTGTGCGCCGCTTACTCATGCACAAACGGGAAATTATCCGGCTGAAAGCTGAGGTCAAGCAACAAGGGTTGGCGCTGATTCCTCTTTCCGTTTACTTTTACAAAGGCAAAGCAAAAGTGAAAATCGGTCTTTGTAAGGGCAAAAAAAATTACGACAAACGCACAGTTGAAGCAAGCAGGAGCGCAGCAAGGGATATCGAACGTTCACTGAGAGAACACTAACCACTAATAAAACATGGGGATGAAAGGATTTCGACGGGGGTTTTGAACCACAATAAGCGAGTAGCGGTGCGGACCCGCTCTAAACGCCGCATTTTGTTTTAAACAACAATAATACAACTTTACAAGCAGCTTAATTAAGCTGCCGTCCTTACCGGAAGTACCGCGGTCCGGATAAGGGCGTCGATTAGCGGTGCACGTGCACAGGGGAGAGTCGCGTAACCTGTCATGAATAACGGGACTACCGTAGAAGTAAGCCTGCCTTGCGGCGTGCTTTGAGGGGAATCACAAAGAAAAGGCTACACTCGTAGAAA
>JAAYFA010000325.1 GCA_012728445.1 Clostridiales bacterium
GATGATGACAGCTGAGAGGAATACTGTGGCGAGAATACTGACGGCGCTGATGGTGTCAAAGGATGTCACTTGGCTGGCGATTATCAGCGCTGCGGAAACTACAAGGAATAACCCCCAAAATATGTTTTTACCTTTCATGTTTTTCTACCTAACCTTTCATTTTATAAATATATATTTTCAAGTTCTGCCTCTTTCACTCAGCCGCTCCCGCAACTGTTGGTAATAGTGCCGCGACACATAGACGTGCTTGTGACTGCCTGTAAAATTGACGAGGCTCGAGGCGGTGATGTTGCGCGTGATAGCATAAACTTGTGTGATATTGACAATGGTTGATTTTGCGGCCCGCACAAAATGGCGGGGCAGGGTTTGCTCCAGCTCATACAGGCGGTATTTGATTTGGTAGGCATCGTTTGCGGTATGGGCAAAGATGTTTTCGCCTTCGGTTTCAAAAAACAGGACCTCATCGAGGGGGAAAAAGAACTCTTGATTTTCTTTGTAGAAGGTGATTTTGGTGCCGGCGGCTAGCTGTTCCAGCACACACTGTTGGATGTTGCGGACGATTTCATCCACCCTGCAGCAGCGAATGACAACTTCTTCTTCTGCCGAGTCCTCAACAATTTCTATGCGTATCTTCACCGGCCCACCCCCTGTGTAACAATTATAACAGATTGTTCCTTTTTGAACAGCCTTTTTACCTAAGAGGTTACTAAAAACCGCTAAGTGGTAAAAAAGCGAGGTGAAGACGCCTATTTTGTCGGCAAATCGCTTAATTTCAATCAAACTCTATTGCCGTGCACCATCTTGTATGCTACTATATAAACTGTTTTACAACTATCGCATGAACAGTTAAAAATAAGCTCGGAAGTGAACTTTTTGAATTTTACAAGAGAGTTTTCTATGGGAATCGGTGCCAAGGAATTGCTCGCCCAAATAATCGGTTTTGTTGCGATGACATTAATCGTCTTGTCCTTCCAGCAAAAAACCCGTAAGGGTATTTTGATGATGCAACTCATCGCGGAAGCCTTCTGGGTGCTGCATTTCGGGCTCATTGGCGCCTATACCGGCATGGCGCTTAACATTTTGGGCGTTGTGCGCTGTTACGTCTACGCCAACAGGGAAACGAAAAAATGGGCAAACAGTGAAACGATTCCCTACATCTTTTTTACCTTGTCAATAATAACAGGGATCCTCTCGTGGACTAATGCATATTCGCTGCTGCCTATGGCTGCGGTGTGCATTACATCTTTCGTCCTTTGGTCAAAAAAAGCCCATATTATCCGCTACTTTTCATACCCCGGTTGCATCTGCTGGCTAATTTTTAACATTGCCAGCGGCTCCTATGCGGGGATCGTCACCGAGCTGTTCAACATTAGCTCGGTAACCGTCGGCATCATCCGTTTTGATATACGAAAAAACAGAATGCGGAACATGGAACCGGCTTAGATAAGCGGGAACTTTGATTGCGTTTATTCACACAATTTTTAAATAATAATGTTATATTTTTAACTTAAGAGCATCGTTTTCGTGTATAATTATATTTTATATAGATTATTTTAAAAAAAGGGGCACAATAGATGTTACAATTAAAAAATATCACTAAAACTTATCAAACAGGTGAACTCTTCCAAACGGCGCTGAGCGAAGTAACCGTCAATTTTCGTGAAAGCGAATTTGTCGCGGTGCTTGGGCAATCGGGTTCCGGCAAAACGACCCTGCTGAATATTATCGGCGGGCTTGACCGTTATGACAGCGGCGATTTGATTATCAATGAAAAATCCACCAAGGAATACAAGGATTCGAATTGGGACACCTACCGCAACCATTCCATTGGTTTTATTTTTCAGAGCTATAACCTGATTCCGCATCAAACCGTTTTGTCGAATGTCGAGCTGGCACTTACGCTCTCGGGCGTTTCAAAGTCCGAGCGAAGACTGCGTGCAAAAGAAGTGTTGGAAAAAGTCGGGCTGGGCGACCAGCTGCATAAAAAGCCCAACCAAATGTCCGGCGGGCAGATGCAAAGAGTCGCGATTGCACGCGCCCTTGTCAATAATCCGGACATATTGCTTGCGGATGAGCCGACCGGCGCACTTGACTCCGAAACGTCAACGCAGGTCATCGACCTGTTAAAAGAAATTTCCAAAGACAGACTGATTATCATGGTTACGCACAACCCGGAGATTGCCGAGGAGTACGCCAACCGTATTATCCACTTAAAAGACGGAAAAATTACCGCCGACAGCAACCCGTTTAATGACGAGGATCTCGCTCAAGCGGAAAAAAAGGCCACGCCCGCTGCGGCGCAAACGTCGCCCAAATCAAAAGGCAAAACATCTATGTCCTTCCTAACGGCGCTTTCGCTTTCCCTGAACAACCTGCTGACAAAAAAGGGAAGAACCATCCTCACCTCTTTTGCAGGGTCGATTGGTATTATCGGCATCGCCCTGATTCTTTCGCTCTCTAGCGGATTCCAGATCTATATTAATTCCGTGCAAGAAGAAACGCTGTCGTCCTACCCGCTTGCGATTGAAAGCAGCTCCGTAAATTTGGGCGCATTGTTGTCTATGACGCCGATGGATCCCGCCGAAAAAGTGGAAGGCCAAGAGGATGGCAAGGTTTATACAAATTCTGCCATTGGGGATATGTTAAACTCGTTTTCCAAGGAAGCGTGGAACAACAATCTTGCAGACTTCAAAACACACCTTGAAGAAAACAAAGGTGACCTTGCTAAATATATCAATTCTATCGACTATACTTATGACGTGGGCTTAAACATCTATTCGCCCGATACCTCTAATGGTGTGCGGCAACTGAATCCAAGCCCACTCGCAGAGCTCATGAGCGGCTCGGTTAATTCCCCCTTATTCGCTTCCTCCGTAGCGTCACAGTACGATATGTGGAAACCACTGATGGACAACCAAACCTTTCTTGAGTCCCAGTACGATGTGTTGGCGGGAAAATGGCCGCAAAGTTTTAATGAGGTCGTTTTGATGATCGGCGCCAACAACCAAATCACTGAACTCACTCTGCAGGCACTCGGCATAACGGACGCTACTGCAATGCTCAAAGCATTCCAGAGCGGCGAAAGTTATACCGGGAAGAGTGTTGAACTTACTTACGACGAAATTTTGAACATGAGTTTCAAACTTATTCTCCAGCCTGACTATTATGCCCTTAACAACGAGACCGGCACATGGGCTGACATGAGCGGTGACGAGGATTATCTCAAAGAACTTGTCAACAAAGGCACAGAGATTAAAGTTGTCGGTGTTGTGCGCCCGAATGAGCAGTCAATTGCCAACGCCTCCGCAGCCGGCACGATAGGCTACCTTAAAACGCTTACCGAATATGTTATCAACGAAATAAATGGCCGTGACGTCGTCAAACTACAACAGCAAAACAAAGATTTTGATGTTTTTGTGGGTCTCCCGTTTGAAGTCGCAAAGGAAGAAGAAGTTGTCGCAAAGCCGGAGGAAAGCACAACGATGCCCGCCACAACCGGCACTCCAACCGCCGCGACCGGCAAAACATTTGCCACCCCAACCGTCGGGAACCTTGCAATGAAAGATGCGGCACCTGCAGCCTCCTTTATTGAAGAAACCGCAGCCCCCGGCAAAACAATGACGAAGGAAGAGGTCGACGCCTATATCGATGCGAACTTTAAAGGCGACGAAAAAACAAAAATGACCGAATTCGCCGAGCTTTTCCTCAAGCCGTTGCGCAATGCTGCAGAAAGACAGAAGCTTATAAATCTCCTTGATGAAATGCTTAAAGGGCAGACGTTTGAAGGCATGGAAAACATTACCGGCCAACAGGCTTATGGTTATATCAATTTAATGGACAAAAATGCAAAGCTCGAAATGCTCACAAAAATCATTGAAGCCGACAAGGCCGGAGTTACGCCCGGGACGCCGGAACCCACGAAGCCGCAACCTACGAAACCCGGCACAACAGACCCCGTAGAGCCGGAGCTGCCCGACGAAGAACCTGTAGTGCCGGAGCCGGTGTTGCCGACGGTGTCGGAATCAAGTTATAACGAAAATGTGGCACTTCTCGGCGTCGCGGACCTTGCAAGACCGAGCGTTATCAACATATACCCTAAAAACTTCGAGGCCAAAGATACTATTCAGAAGTTTATAGAAGAATACAATGCAAAGGTGACTGCCGAGGGCAAAGAAGAAAACACCATTGAGTACACCGACTATATCGGGCTGATTATGTCCTCCGTGACAAAAATCATCAACATTGTTTCCTATGTACTCATCGCTTTTGTTTCAATATCCCTTGTCGTTTCATCCATCATGATTGGTATCATCACCTACATTTCCGTTCTCGAACGCACGAAGGAAATCGGCATCCTCCGCTCCATCGGCGCTTCAAAGCGGGATATCTCAACAGTGTTTAACGCAGAAACGCTCATTGTCGGCTTAACGGCGGGTGTCATTGGTATTGGGCTAACGCTGCTGCTCAACATCCCGGTCATTATGATTATTGAGAGGCTAACCGACATACCCAACGTTGCAATACTGCCCTTGTTTGGTGCCCTCGGACTCATTGCAATAAGTATGGTCCTTACCACCTTAGCAGGCTTGATCCCGTCGGGGATGGCGGCAAACAAAGACCCTGTCGTCGCACTGAGGAGCGAATAAACCCACACTGTAAACGCTCGCACATAAAATAGGGACTGTGTCAACTACCGGCAAGCCGGAGATGTGATACAGTCCCTTTGGTTTTTGTGTCTGTCTTATGTCCTTATGTCCTTATGTCCTTAACCAATAAACGCAGGCAACTCATCCAGCGTTATCGCGTACTCGCTGTTGTAAACATCGTTAAGATGCTCCTTGGTATTCCATTTATCTTCCACAAGATACTCCGTATGCCAAGTCATAAAATAACACCAGTCGACGCTCCATCGTTGCAACTCGTCCATATCCGGTATGGCTCCGTTTTCGTGGAAGCAAATGGGCTTTCTATTCATGATAAACACTTTAATCCGGCTGAATAAAAGTGCCTGCGTACCGTCGCCAAAGTAGCTGTCCGCACCGGCGATATCCACATAGCCGTCACCGGGGTACCAGAGCTCGGGGGTTCGCGTCTTTGCCTGATATCCGCACACCCAGATGAGGTTATCAAGCGCCCAATAGTCGGTATATCGTGTATACATAATCCGCCAGAGCTTTACAAAATTACGTGGACCTCCCCTGCTCCACCAAAACCAGTTGCCGTCCAGCTCATGAAAAGGTCGCCATAAAACAGGCACCCCTGCCTCATCCAACTCTTTGAGTGCGACCGCCGCCCTGTCCATCCCCGCGATAAGCGTCTCGTACTCCGGGGTGCCTTTTGTCAGCGCGGCATCCCAGTCAAGTTCGGTATGCAGGCTATCCCCAAAATGGCCGGTAAAATCCGAGCCACAGTGCCAACTGATTGTCACGATTCCGCCTCGGCTCCACCAATCTTTTGCCCGCCGCGTAACGCCGGCAAAATCGTAGTTATGATAATCAAGCCCGCGAATGGCCGGGAGTTTACCTGTCGTTTCCTCTATATAATCCATTTCGTAATCCGGGCCGCCCACCCACGTGGATTCCTGCTGTCCGGTCAATATTTTATGCTTGTAAGTGGAACAGATATAACTGTAAACGGCTTTGGCGTTTTCGGATGCGTTGGCGTTGGAAAGCTCACCATATGGGATACTCACAAACCGACGAGAATTTTCCCCGGCGATAACGCCCGGAAACAGCGCGATGATAATGCTTAGTATCGTTGCGATTATTTTTTTCATAAATGCTCAGTCTCCTTTTATATAAGCCTCTCGTTCGTCGCTTCGCAAAACACTAGTATACTTCTACAACGTTTGAGCTTCAAAAATCGACTTACTGATATCCATACTCCTTGAGCGATGCTTTGAGCTTTTTCTCATTATAAAAAGCCATCAACATCACCAGCGCACCAAGCATGCACCCGGCACTGACCATGGCGACGGTGCGCACACCCAAAGGATTTTCAGGGCTCCTGCCCAGCAGCAACAATGAGGGTATGATAAGCCCCACAAACCCACTCGGTATCGCTGTAATCAATCCCGCGGCGGCATTAAAGGATGCCTCCTTGGCCACTCCTGTGCGCAAGCAGTCCTCGCGGATAATCTCGTTGTTGATAGCACCGGGTATGATGCCGGTGATGGCGCTTGGTATCGCAATGATCGCCACAATAATCCAAGGCAGAATCTGCGCAGAAACAGGGATTTTATCCGCCCAGGCAAAGATAAACATGACGACAAACATGATGACCAACGCAATCATGTACAGCAGTTTATTGCCCGTGCGCTTAGCGATCATTGGAACCAAAGGATAAATGACAAAAGCAAGCCCGAGCAGTGTCGCGCCGAAGGGGAACAGCATCGCTTCCGACAGCCCGAAAATAACCGTGACAAAATACAGCAAACCGGTCTGAAACAAACCGTCGCCCCAATTATAGATTTGGTTGGCAAGGGTATACAGCACAAAAGTCCGGTTTTTGAAGGTTAGTTTTAGCGCGGGCCCAAGTGCGACGGTGGATGATTTGCCGGTGCCGTAGCGTTTTTCATCCACCACCAAAATTTGGAGCAACAGAAAAACGGTGGAAATTAGGATCAATCCGCCCACCGTGGTGCGGAAAGCGTCGACGGGCGCCATCCCCGCGGTGACCAAAGCATCTTTTATCATAAAGATTAGTTGTGAGCCGATGATGTAGCCCAGCACCCAGCCGATAGCACCAAAGGTGCTGAAACGCATGATAATCTTACTAGTCGAGCCGAACTCCGGAACCAGTGCGCCGGAAACACCGTAGGTTGCGCGAAAAAGGTTGAGCAAAACAATGATGGCAAAAAGCCAGATAGCATTCGCCGGGCTGACATGGTCCACCGGCGGAGAAAACATCAGGTAAGAAAACACGGAAACAGGCAGGAAAGCCACCAGCATAAAAACCTTCCGACGGCCGATGCGAGACTTTGAGCGGTCACTCCGGGTGGACACAAAGGGGTTGTACACAATAGCGACAAGACCGCCGATGTACCCAATCAGCCCCACCAAGGTAAAGCCCAAAATCGTTTCGTTGCTCAGGTATTGCGGAAAGGCTGCCTGGCTGGTTTCCGGCGGAACATAAAAATAGGTCATCAGCCCGGTCAAACTACCGATAATGGTGCTACCCACGCCACCGAGCGACCACAGTAAAATCCGCCAGAAAGGGAATTCCTCCTTCTTGAGCGCCACAGCGCCGCCTTCCGGAACAGTTGTGTTAACGTCCTCATTTCTGTCCACGAACACCCCTCCTTTTAGATGTAAATCAGTTTCACTTTACATTCCTCGGTTTCCATCTTTTTGCCAAAATGGCATCTAAAACGCTAAAAACCGCCGTTCGGCGCGGGTGATTTACCCATTGTAAATACCATCGTTCCCCCATCCACAATTTGTGCATGCGTAATTGACGGCACGGTAAGTTTTACGCCGTTGAGCATGACCTTTTGCACATAAATATTGTCGGCCGACTGGTTTTCGGCAATGACGGTGAGCGTTTTGCCGGTGCCGAGGTTTATCTCCGCTTTTTCCACATTCGGTGAGCCTATCCAATATCGGTCCGTGCCGGCAGCCGGGTACAAGCCCACTGCGGAAAGAACATACCAAGCGCTCAGGGTTCCGCCGTCATCGTTGCCGTCCAGACCGTTTACATCCGTGCTATGGCGCTCAGCAAGTACCCAGCGCGCCCACTTTTGCGTGAGTTCGGGCCGACCCGCGTCATCGAATAAGTAGAGCGCGTGAATATCGTGCTGATTGCCCTGCCAATAGCCGCCGCCGGGGTTCAGTGCCGCGCGGGTTTTGCTGGCATCTTTCATAAAGATATTTAACTCTTTCACAAAATATTCCCTGCTCTTGAAAAGGTTGATAAGCCCCCCCGTATCGTGCACAGCCGACCAGCGCCACTGGCGCGCGCTGCCTTCACAATAAGCTCCGGAAACCTTTACGGGCAATATCTCATCATAATAACTTGTAAAGTTCGGCAACAAGGGCGTTGCCCAGGTGCCGTCTATATATCGCCCTTGGAAGTACTGCGTCGCAGGATTGAACACGTTTTTATAGCCCATGGATTTGTCCGTGAAAAAGGCGGCGTCTTGTGTCTTACCCAATGCGCCTGCAAGCAAAGCCGTGCTGCCGTCTGCCCAGGCTAATTCAAGCGTTTTACTCACCGATATTTTTTGATTGTCTGCCGGAACATAGCCATAATCTTTGAATGCCTGAATATCCGACTGCAGTCTGGTTCCCTCTGCCTGTGTTTGGAGGGATGTGTTTTTCATATATCCGTAAGCTTCTTCAACTTCAAAATCCCTTATCCCTTTCAGGTAACTTTCCGCAATAACCATGTTGGCGGGCGTACCAAACATGGAACCTGATTCTCCGCCGCCCGAAGGCCAACGCGGTAGGGTTCCGTCAATGCGTGCCATGCGAACCAGACTCTTGAGGCAGTCCCGCTGTATGTCGGGCGCTATCAAATTCAGCAGCGGATGCTCTGTCCTGTATGTATCCCAAATAGACATATCGGTGCGGTAGGTAAAGCCCTCGGCAGTTCCGACTTGTCCTTTAAACCCAAGGTATTGCCCATTCACATCGGTGAAATCGGTAGGCATAATCATTGAATGGTACAGTGC
>JAAYFA010000157.1 GCA_012728445.1 Clostridiales bacterium
TCGTTAACCAATCGTCCACTCATCGTTCCCCAATCGCTTCTCCATTGCTTCCCCATCGCCCCCCCATCGCCCCACCATCGCTTCTCAAAAGGAGGCTCCTTATGCCCTTTCCATCCACCCTCGGCATCGTCGCCTTCGCCACCCTTGCCGGCTCCTACGGTTGGGGTATGCGCGGGTGCAAAATCGGCGGCGAAAAAGGTGCCATGTTGCCCGGCGCTTTTCTGGGACTCATTTTCGCTTGGTTCTCGGGGTCCGATATTATCAGGGAAAACTTTTGGATATTTTCCGCCGTCGGCGCTTTGGCCATGTTTTTTGGCGGGACCGAAACCTATGGCGAAACGCTTGGCTTCATCATCAAGTCAAAACCTTCCGAAAATTATGCCAAGGGCATGGTTGGCGTTCTGATAAAAGGTGCGCTGTGGTTCGGCATCTTCGGTGCATTTATCGGTATTGCGTTTAATGCGATGACCGGCACGGTTTACAAGTGGCAAGATTTTGTCATATTCTTCGCCCTGCTTGTCCCGTTGCGGTTTGTCGGCATCTTGCTGTTTAATCGTCCGGTCAAGCCGGAGCAGAATAAGTTCCCAAAGTTCTATTTTTCCAAAACCCGTAAGGAAAGCTGGGGCGGGCTACTCGTCCTACTGATTATGCTTATCGTATTAATGGCTGTCAGGGGGGACACCTACTCCCTGATGTTCAGCGGCGCTGGGGCTTTAAGCGGTGCCATAGGCTGGGCGCTCGGCATTAATTTGTTTTATCTTACCTGCCAACCGCTAAAAAGCGGCAAATATTTCTTTGGCTCTTGGCAGACAAAAGGCTATATAGGCAGCTGGAAAATTATGGAGTTTACCCTCGGCGCCGTGGGCGGGCTCGGCACATCGCTGTATTTCTGCCTGAACTACGCTAAGTTGCAAAGCATCATCGGTGTCATCGATATCAAAGGCGCTCTTTGGAACCCGCTGGGCGATAAGCAGAATGCGGCGGCCTTGATTTCACTCGTCTTGATTTTGTTGACCGGCTTTCAGTACCTGTTTCAAAGCACGCATCAAAAAAATGTCAAGCCGAAAAGCAAAACAGATTATCTCGGTCTGCTTTTTGAAGGACTCGAACAACCTTTTTATTCCTATATTCCACTGGTGTTCATCTTGCTCGGCGGTGTGCGAACGGCACAGATTGTATCCTTCTTTGCGCTGTTCTGGGTCCTGGCGGAAATGGACTTTTTCGAACGCTTTATTAAAACAAAAGCCCGTTGGTTTTGGTTTGTGGTGTTCATCGGCGGCTGTGTGGCTATCTTGGCAGGGGAGCTCTTCTTACCAAGCAGCTATACGGCATGGCAAACGTGGCTGTTGTACTGTGTGGCATATGAGTTTTTTGAGCTGTGCTGGATTATTCATGTCGGCAGAGAGAATGTAGAAGCGGGCGACGGGAAAAAACCGTTTTATCAGCGCATGCGTCGGTTGAGTGAACCCCTCGTTCATGGCTATTTCCTACTTCAAATCGCGGCGTTGCTCCTTATCGGCTTCTTTGTGTTCCGCTGAAAAGATGTATTGTTGAATAAGCAATTAAATGTTTGCTTGCATGTTTACTTTCGCAATGCAATGTGGTAAACTATGTTTGTCTGATAGGAGGCGTAACAGTGAACAGTAAGCTGAAAAACGAGAATACGGATTTCCTTTTCAACGCTGTATTGAAGCTTGAAAATATGGAAGAATGCTATGAGTTTTTTGAAGATTTATGCACGGTTATTGAGATTAAAGCGCTCTCCCAACGCATTGCGGTCGCTAAAATGCTGAGTGAAAAAAAGGTGTACAGCGACATCGTGAAGGAAACGGGCGCCAGCACCGCGACCATCAGCCGGGTCAACCGCTCGCTGACGAACGGGTGCGACAGCTACGAAAAGATATTCGCAAGGATGGAAGAAGACAAAAAATGAGCAGCTACGGTGTTTTTGCAGAGTTTTATGACAAGCTGACACAAGATGTCGAATATAAAAAGCGTGCGGAATATTTCTGCACGCTTCTTTCCACGAATGGGGTAACCGGCGGCACACTGTTGGACCTCGCCTGCGGCACCGGCCGCTTGCTTTATGAGATGGCGGCCCTCGGTTTTGACACGATCGGCGTGGACGCAAGTGCGGAAATGCTTTGCATCGCCCAATCGCATCCCAAAACCGGTGAAGCAAGGCCCTTGCTGCTGTGCCAAACGATGCAGGCGCTGGATTTGTACGACACGGTGGACGCCGTTGTCTGCTGTTTAGACAGCATCAACCACTTGACCACACCGCAAGATGTGCAGGCGGCCTTCGGGCGGGTATCCCTCTTCCTCAATCCCGGCGGCGTCTTTGTTTTTGATGTCAACACCATTTACAAACACCGGAACATCTTAGCAAACAATAGCTTCGTTCTCGATTTGGACGAGCTCTACTGTGTCTGGCAAAACGAGCTGGACGAAAAAACCGATACGGTAGAAATTACACTCGATTTTTTTGAAGAAGACGGGGATGCTTATTACCGTAGTTCGGAATCTTTTTGCGAGCGTGCCTATGCGCTAGAAGATATTCGCCAATGGCTCGAAGATACGGGCCTCACCGTAACCGGCGTATTTGAGGAGCTCACACAAAATGCCCCGCAGGCAGACACGCAAAGAGTTGTGTTTACTGCACGCAAAACATGAAAGAGATCATCTTTCATGGGCATAAATTCCCGCGAAAGGACATAATCTATTATGAGTAAACTTGTTAGATGCATATCAATTGACGGGACCGTTACCGTTATGGCGGCCGATACCACCGATATGGTGGAGGAGGCACAGCAAATTCATATAACCTCCGCCGTCACATCGGCGACTTTAGGGCGGTTGCTCACAGCGGCGTGCTTTATGGGCATTGTCTTAAAGGGGGAAGACGACACCGTCACCCTGCGCATCAATGGCGGGGGACCGGCCGGCGCCGTGATCGCCGTGGCAGACAGCAAAGGCAACACCCGCGGCTATGTGTCAAACCCGATTGTCGACATTCCGCTGAGCGATAGCGGCAAGCTCGATGTCGGCGCCGCCGTGGGCCGAGACGGAACGCTCATGGTGATGAAAGATTTGGGGCTCAAAGAACCCTACATCGGACAAGTCCCGATTGTCTCGGGCGAAATTGCCGAGGACGTCACCGGCTATTACGCCGTGAGCGAACAAACGCCGACCGTCTGCGCCTTGGGTGTGCTGGTCAACCCCAATTTAAGCATCCAAGCGGCGGGTGGCTTTATTATTCAGTTACTGCCCACAGCAACGGACGATGCAATAGATGCGGTGGAACGCTGTATCAAAGGTCTTGAGCCCGTCACCGCAATGCTTTCAAGAGGCATGACCCCCGAAGAGATTTGCAGAAAAGTCTTGCCGGAATTTGAGCTGGACGTACTCGACACCGCCGAGCCGAAGTATGTGTGCAACTGCTCCGCGGAAAGGGTCATCAAAGCCCTCATCAGTATTGGCACAGAGGAGCTGGAATCATTGGCACAAGACGAACGCACGGAGGTCTGCTGCCACTTTTGTTCCAAGCGTTACATCTTTACCGGCGACGAGGTTAAGCGTATTTTGGCTGACGCAAAATAAATTGTCAAGAAACATGAAAAAAGTTGTTTTTTTGTGTTGACAACAAGTCTTATTTATAGTATATTATACACCGTCGCTATTGGCAGTGCGACGGTTTGGGAGCATAGCTCAGCTGGTAGAGCACTTGCCTTACAAGCAAGGGGTCACAGGTTCGAGCCCTGTTGTTTCCACCAAAAAAGCCGTCTCGTAGGTAATACGAGACGGCTTTTTTCCAAGGGAAACGCTGTTTCGCTTCGGCGCGGATTTTCGCCGCTAACGCTCTAAAA
>JAAYFA010000360.1 GCA_012728445.1 Clostridiales bacterium
CTGCTTTTTGATGGCTGCGGCGCTGTCCTTGGCCGCTAGGGTGATACTGTGTGAATCAATAAGTTGATTTGATCTTATCTGTGCGGCGGAAAGAGTGGCATCTGCTTCTTCTTTTGCGGCAAAAACTCTCTTTTTGGCTATTTCATCCGCTTTAGCGATTAAAACGCTTATTTTACTTTCAGTATCTCCCTGTGTTTTCTGAGCGATTTCTCTTGCCTGCGTTAGAATACTTGCCGCTTCATTTTTGGCTTTCGCTTTGATATTCTGTTCATCCGCGGCAATGGCTTTCGCCTGGCTGATTTCGTTCGGCAGATTCATACGAATATCTTCAATACTGGTTTTGATGCTTCCTACATCTACAAGCGCTTTATTGGTTAAGGGCATGTTTTTACCGGATTCGAGCACATCCTCGATTTGGTCAAGCAGTTCATCAATGTTCATGTCTGCGCTTCCTTTCCTTTTAGCCTTTTTATGATATCGTCCCGTACTTCTTCGGGGACAAAGGCGGATATGTCTCCACCAAATTTACACACTTGTTTGACAACGCTTGAGGACAAAAACATATTTTCCGCACTGGCGATAAGGAAAATCGTTTCAAGCTCGGGGTTTAATTTTTTATTGGTCAACGCCTGCTGAAATTCATCCTCAAAATCCGAAACGGCGCGCAGACCTTTGACAACGGTAATGGCCCCTTTGATGGTTGCATAGTGGGCGAGCAGGCCGGTGTACGCCTCAATTTCCACATTCTCCATATTTGCCGTACATCGTTTTAAAAAGTCAACGCGTTCTTCCGACGAGAAGCTTCTGTCGGGTTTGTGATAATTGGTCATCACAACCACAATAACCTTGTCAAACATCTTGGCTGTTCGGCTGATAATATCCACATGTCCTATAGTCACCGGGTCAAAGCTACCGGGACAAAGCGCAATTTTCACAACTGTCACACCTTTTCTTTAAGTGAACCACGAACAACTGCGTCATCTGTAAGTGGTAATCGCCGTTTTGCCGTACTTATAAACACGGTTTTGCTTGAGTGCGCCCGCTTCTTCGGGCAGCTTTTCAGCAAAAGGTGCTTCACACAAGATAATTCCACCCGGCGCTGTTATGGCGGCGGCAAGCGGTAGCGCTCTTTGTACCAGCCCCGCAGCAAAAGGCGGGTCCAGGAAAATAATGTCAAACGTTAAGCCGGAGGTTTGCAAAAATGCGAAGGCATCGGTTTGCACGACTGTTGCTTTTTCGGCAAGACCCGTTGATTCAAGGTTTGCTTTTACCACGGCGACCGCAGCCTTGTCGGACTCTATAAATACAGCCGATGCGGCGCCTCTGCTGAGCGTTTCAATACCCAGTTGGCCTGACCCTGCAAAGAGGTCAAGCACGCGGCGCCCTTCAATTTCAAATTGTAGAATGCTGAAAACAGCCTCTTTTACTCTTTCGCTTGTGGGGCGAACACTTTCACCTTCGAGTGTTTTGAGAACGCGCCCCCTTGCGATGCCTGTGATGACTCTCATTCAATCTTCTCCGTTACTATTTTATCTCCCATATTATCACACTTTTGTCGTCCTATTGTCAAGTGAAAAAATCGCAATTAGGAACAATCCAAACTATTGTTGTTTGAATAACAGCTTAAAAAGGCTTACTCATCCTCATTCATGGCTTTAAAGATATTTTGTGCGACGCCCGCGCCAATGCCTTTGACTTGCATCAGCTCTTCAATATCAGCCGCTTTGATGGCCTTTATCGTTTTAAAGTGCCCGAGCAGTGCTTTGGCTGTTGCCTTGCCGACACCCGGGATGTTTGTCAGTGTAGTGGCAAGTGTTGATGTTTTACGCTTTTTGTGGTGATAGGCGATTGAAAAACGGTGCACCTCTTCTTGCATGGTGGAAACCAAGGTAAACGCCGCCCGTTTTGAGTTCAGCGCAATTTCTCCGCCGTCTTGTGCGATGGCCCTTGTGCGATGACGGTTATCTTTCACCATGCCGAACAAGGGGATATCTAGCCCAAATTGTTTTAGAACAGGCAAAACAGCCCCTACCTGCCCCTGCCCGCCGTCGAGTAAAATTAAATCCGGCAGTTTACCAAAGCCTTCTCCGCTTGCTTTTTCGTCCATGTAGCGCTGAAGGCGTCGTGTTAAGACCTCTGCCATGGAGGCGTAATCGTCCTGCCCCTCAAAGCCTTTAATCATAAATCGCTTGTAGCCCGCTTTATAAGGCAGACCATTTTTAAAAACCACCATGCCGGCAACATTGTCACTGCCCGCAGTGTGAGAACTATCGTATGCTTCGATGTATTCCGGCGGAGAGGGGAGGCCTAAGAGTCTGGCCAGTTCATCCAGTGCCGCCGTGTCCTTGCCTGTCTTGCCGATACTATTGGCCAATTTTTCCGCCGCGTTGGCGCGGCAAAGTGCCACCAATTCGGCCTGATTGCCTCTTTGTGGTAGGGTTATGGTGACCTTGCGCCCCGCTTTGGATGTCAACCACTGCGCAATCAGCTCTGCGTCCTCAACGTCACCGTCAATCGCTATTATAGGCGGGATGCGCTCACGCATCATGTAAAAGCTTCTGAGTAACTCGTGCCTGGCAGCGGGGAGATCTTCCGGGTTGTCAAAGATGAAATGCTCGCTGTCAAACAGTCTGCCTGCGGCAAAACGCAACACGACCATACAGGCCTTTTCGCTGATGCGTGTATCCGCCTGCGCGCTGCCTTGCACAATGGCAAAAACGTCCTGTTCTCGGACGCCGGCGGCGACGACTTTCTGCTTTTCGTTCATGCGTTTGATGGCGGCAATCGTATCTCGCAGTCTGCCGGCTTTTTCATACTCCAAATTCTCGGCGGCCAGTTCCATGCGTTGCTGCAAATCCAGAAGTGCCGGACCGCTGCCGCCCTTTAAGAAGGTGACGGCCTCGTTGATAGCCTCGTTGTAAGCGGTTTGCTTAATCTTGCCGGCGCAAGGGGCAGAACACTGCTGAATAAAATAATTCAGGCACGGCCGGCTTTTGCGACAGTCCGCGGGGAAAGTTTTGGAACATTGCGGTAGGCGGAATATTTTTAACGCTTCGTCCACCGCTTTGGAAACGGCGAAAAAACTTGTGTAAGGACCAATATATTCTGCGCCGTCGCCCAGTTTTTGCTTAACGGCTGTAATGGACGGCCACGGACCTTTGGTGATTTTAATGTAATGGTAGCCCTTATCGTCTTTGAGTAGAATATTGTACTTCGGCATGTGCTGTTTGATTAAACTGCACTCGAGCACCAAAGCCTCAAATTCGCTGTCGGTTAAAATATAGTCAAAGGCGGCGACTTTTTCCACCATTTTGGCAACCTTAATATACTGGTTGCTTTGCCCGCCGAAGTAGGTGCTCACACGGTTTTTAAGGGCCTTGGCCTTGCCGACATAGATGATTTCACCCTTGGCGTTCTTCATTAAGTAAACGCCCGGGGTCTGCGGCAGACGCATTGATTTTTCACGAAGTTTTTGGATATTTTCGTTCATTGCATACCGATCTTCTTT
Source organism: Clostridiales bacterium (assembly GCA_012728445.1). Lineage (GTDB taxonomy): Bacteria > Bacillota > Clostridia > Oscillospirales > Acutalibacteraceae > UBA1447. Next base: position 3,509 of record JAAYFA010000360.1, read on the forward strand.
TTAGATTATAGTCCGCATACTGTAGGCTGTTGAATTGCGGTGGTACAGGGAATGTGTATGGTTGTTGTCTTTAATTAAGTATATTTTACCACAAACACAGCAATCTTTAAAGAATAAAAAAAGGCAGGCTACACAGCCTGCCTTGAATATTAGACGTTAAACGGACTACTCGGCAAACCCCGTATTCAGGAGGTTTACCAACGCATCAACAGATTCTTCTTCGTCCGGTCCACCGGCGATGATGCGAATTTGCGTACCGCCCATAATGCCCAGCGAAAGCACGCCTAAAAGGCTTTTGGCATTGACTCTGCGGTCTTCTTTCTCAACCCAAATGGAGGATTTAAACTCGTTGGCTTTCTGAATAAAAAAGGTTGCCGGCCGAGCATGAAGGCCCACCTGATTCTGAACCATGACATCTTTTACATACATAATCAATATCTCCCAAGCACAAATTCGTTACTGTAATCACTGTATACAGTATAACACAAATTCGACTACCGTCAACGACATTGAGTGAACTTAAAGCCGTTTTCCGATAATTCGGCTTGTATCCCAAAGTGTGATAGGTTTGGACTAACGCTATTGTGCAGATTTACTAAAGAAATAATGCGATAATCAGCATATTGTACGTAAACTTGTGCAAAACAGAAAAATAGAATAAAAAAGAGCGCAAAACCTTAGTCTTTGCGCTCCTGTTTGCTTAAAAATTCTTTATCTTTTTTATCTAATTCGGCGGTCTTGAGCATTTCCGGCCGCCTTTCCTGTGTGCGTTTTAGGCTTTGTTCTCGCCGCCATTGTACAATATTTGCATGATGGCCGGAAAGCAGTACCTCGGGTACTTCTGCACCGTGCCAATCATACGGGCGGGTATATTGCGGGTATTCCAGCAGGGAGGAATAGTGGCTTTCCTGCTCGAAGGCTTCGTCGCTTGCCAAAACGCCGGGCAACATACGCGTGATGCTGTCCGCAAGCACAAGGGCGGGCAGTTCGCCGCCGGTGAGGACATAGTCGCCGATGGATACTTCCTCATCTACGATTTCTTCAAGTATCCGCTCATCCACACCCTCATAATGCCCGCATAATAGAGCAATATTGTCCATAGCGGCAAGTGCCTTAATACGCTCTTGCGTGAGCACTTTGCCCTGAGGGGACATATAAATCAAATGCGGCCGTTTGCCCGAATCTTCACAAAGAGCCATGAAACAATCGTAAATGGGCTGCGCCTGCAAGATCATTCCGGTACCCCCGCCATAAGGGGTGTCGTCCACTCTGCGGTGTTTGTCGGTCGTATGGTCTCGAATGTTGAGACTATTGATTTCAACCAGGCCGCGCTCGCGGGAACGCCCGACGATGCTCTCTTTCAGAACAGCCTCGCAAAGCTCAGGGAAAAGGGTTAGGATGTCAATTCTCATGATAGATCATTCTTTCTGGGGAGGTGTTGAAG
>JAAYFA010000409.1 GCA_012728445.1 Clostridiales bacterium
GTAATCAATACATCACAATCTATACTCGCAGCGTTTAACATACGCACACAAAGATTGCCGACAATTGTTCTTTTGCGCTCATCAATATCCATAAAAGCAATGCTTTTGAGTTTTAATGAGTCTTGTGCTCGAATAAATCCATCAATCAGCTCGGGACAATACGTACTACCCGAACCGATAACCGCTACACTGATTTCTTTCATTGTTGATTCATCCTCCATTTTATTTAAATATGGCGACTTAAATATTTTTATGCTTTAAATTATCGATAATTTTGAAATATCCAATTTATACAGCCAATTACCGGCGGTTGTGTGAGTATAATGTATTTAAATTCTCGATCGCTGCTTTCTGATATCTTCTTTTTCATCAACTCAATGTAAATATCCGAAGGCAGTTTGGTATGGATAGACCCAGACAGCACCACTTCAATATAATCGCCTGTGAATGTCAGTTGATTTGCATGTGCGGTGATGAGCTGTGCACCGCGCTGTGCCATTTCGTCAATAGCGTTTAAAGCAACTGTGTCACCTTGTTTGGCGGCAGCAAAGAAGATATCAATCAGCTCTCTAATGACTTTATCAGCATCTTCTTCTTCAAACTCTGATACCATGCCCAAAAACTCTTCCCTTGAAGAAAGATTGAATTTTTCAAAAACCATTTCTGTCAGAAGGGTTTTATGAATACCAAGGTACACCTCATCATAAATCAATTTGTATACCGTTATGGCAATCCAATGCCCGTTTCCGACATCACCGGAAAATTCGCTCAGCCCAGCGAGTTGAAGCATCTTTCCGGTTGAATCAATCGAATTACAGCATGTCCCTGTACCGCAGTTGTATCCAATTGCGGCCCCCGTTTGGGACCCCGCTTTAACAACAATAAAGCCGTCATTAAATATTTCAAAATCCTTAAGGCCAGATGCTTTCAGTTTATCGCACATGATATCGTACTGAAACTCGTGGTCGATACCGGCAAGGCCCATCAACGTAAATTTAACATCGTTCAGGTTGATACCTGCTTCACAAACAAGCCTGTTGATGCCTTGCCACAGAATTTCAGCGGCTTCGTCAAAAGCGCGCTCATAATTTTCATGATTGCTGCCGGCGCCTTTCACACTCGCGACCAATCTCTTTTCATCATCAAAAAGTGCAAACTCTGTTTTTGTGCCGCCGCCGTCAATACCCATATAATAGTTCATTGATCCATCTCCCTGTTGAAATCGTTTATTCGTAAAACTCGTTGCAAACATCTTCCAAGCAATACTTGCCTCTTCTGAAAGGTTCTCTATCAATCCACATTCCGTTCGTAAAATCGGGAATTGCGAGAGGTGTACTGCCAAGAGCAATTGAATCCTCGGAAAGGCAAGTGATGGCCATCCAGGATGCCGTATCGTACACATCAATCGGTGGCTTTACATCGTGGATTGCACTTTCGGCAAAAGCTGAAAGTGCCAAATAATCCATTCCTCCGTGACCGCCCGAATGAATACCGTCACGCGCATATTGTTTCCATAACGGATGTTCATATTTATCTCTATACGGTTCAAATGGCTCCCACTTATGCTGCGGGCTTGTGTCTTTAAGATATATTTGCTCTTTATCCTCCATCCAAATGCCCTCGGTTCCCTGAATTCTGCAGTTCCTTGAGTAGGGTCTTGGCAAAGAGCAATCATGGATTAAAAGAATTGTTTCGCCATGAGCGCATTTGATCATCGTCGTTGTCACATCGCCCTGCGCAAAATTGTGATCCTTAAGATCGTAGTCTTTGGGCATATTCTCTATTATTCCTTCATGCAAACCCCTCGACTTGGTTGCCATGGACGTGATTGTTGAAAACCGGTTGCCACGGTTAATGTTCAACATCTTTGACAGAGGCCCCAGTTGGTGTGTCGGATAAAGGTCTCCGTTTCGATTCATAAAGTTGAAAAGTCTTCCGTGACGGTTTTCTCTTCCATAGGTTATCTCGTCGCGCAGGTCATGCTGATAGCCACCTTGAACATGGATTATTTCGCCGAACAGACCCTGCCTTTGCATATTAAACAAGGCCAGTTCATTTCTGTCATAACAACAGTTTTCAAGCAGCATACAGAACTTGCCCGTTTCTTCCGACGCCCTGACCAACTGCCAGCATTCTTCAATCGATGCCGCTCCGCCAACTTCCATCGCGACATGCTTGCCTGCGCGCATCGAATCAATGGCAATTCTGCTGTGGGTAATCCACGTCGTGCAACAAAGTATAGCGGTGATATCTTCCCTTTTTAAAAGCTCCCGATAATCTAAAAACATCTCCGGCGTATTGCCTGCTTTTTCTTGCACAATTTTAACGCCGTTTTGTGCACGGTCCTCGTACTTATCGCAAACAGCTGTAACCTTGACTCCCTCAACGGAAAGAAGCTCTGCGAGCATACTGCTTCCTCTGCCGCTTATACCTATAACACCGAAGTTAGCCTGCTTATAATCCATACGTTTTCCCCCTAAAATATTTGAACGGGACAATTTAAATAGCCTTATAGTATTATAGCGTATCGTTTCCTATAAAGGCAAGCCTTAAAATCATCAGCATCGGATAGGATATAAACCTTGAACTGTTAAAGAAGAATAAATTCATTTAAGCAGTCTTTTGAAGCGCCGTTGAAATTTCGAGATATACAAAGCAATTACTTTCGTCAAGGCATAATCATACAATATAAACGCGAATGTACCAAAAGCCAGCAAGAAAGGAATGGCAAACCATCCGAATTTTTCCAGCTCGTCAATGGTGATGCCCATAAGCTTCAACATTAAAAAATAAGAGCTCAAAATAGAACAATTAAAAACAAATATTTTAACAATCCATTCGGGTATTATTTTCATATGACTTTCAAGGGCGGCTTTCAGCACCGGATAATAGCCAAAAAAAGCGACATAGATAACAGCCACTTCTTTATTAGGCACAATAATAAGTCCGAGGAGACTAATGGTAAAATAAACGCCCAGTGCCCATTTCTTGCTAATTTCAATAACAATGGGGATGAGAAGCATACTGGCGGCTGCAGGCACCGCATAGGTGAACATGGGAATAATTGAGATTAAAAACATCAATGATAAAGAAAGAGCGGCAACAATGCCGCCCAATGCAGTCTTCGAACTAACCTTCAATTAAAATCACTCCCTGCAATTATTAACAACACGGTATCAAATCGCCGCCTAAGCATTCACAGCAACAATCAGCACAAAGAAGACCTGTGCAGATGTCACACCCCGAGCATCCGCTACGGTTAGACCTATCCGCTCTGTATCCGCCGCTTCTTGAACGATTCAAGCTGTTCAGGGCAGCGCTGTATTCTTCGTTGCCCGGTTCCATACTGCTGGCAGTTTGAAAGTTTTTGATCGCTTCTTCAAGCCAGCCTCTTCTGTGTTGAACGGTTCCTTTCAGGTAATACCATTCTGCACTTCTGACGCTTGGCGGTATGCCGTCCAGAAGCGTTTCCGCATCATCTATTCTGCCATTTTGTATGGTGGCTCTAATGTCATTATATTCCGAGCGAGTCTGCCCGCCCTGCCAATATGTATTTTGTTGATTCCCGAAATTTGGTTGTGCCCCTGCATCCGCCCTGCCAAAAACGCTTGAGCGGTTAAGAATAATTGCATCATATGCATCATTGATTTCCTGCATCTTCTTCTGAGCTACGCCCGAAAGTGGGCCGGTGCTGTATTTGTCATCGCTGTATTTGCGGGCTAGTTCCTTATAAGCTTGATTTACTTGCTCGTCATTTGCTGTTTGAGCAATACCCAATATTTCAAATGGATCTTTCAATACTGCACCTCCTATATTTTTCTAGTACTTTGTCTGCAACTTTTGTCAGACCATCGAACATAACATTTTCAATAATATCCCGAAACCGATTTGTTTCCAAGAGTTCAAACGCGAGCACCGCTTCGCCTGCTGTTGTCGAAAGTACTTCGCCGGCATATTTAAAAAAGAGTTCCTTCTGCTGCATAGAAGTCATGTCTGTTACATTAAATTTAAACGGATTAAATGTATTTTTTTTGATGTCATCCTGCAAGTCGTCAACGGCATCGACAATATATACCCAACGTCCAAGCATATACCCTAATCTTTTAAGCACTGCTTTTTGTTCGGCATCCGATTCACGCATTGAAAATATAGCGGACAACGCTCTAGCGGTGGGTTCAGCAGCCTTATCAATGGTTGTGTCTTGGTTTTCTTCAATCCTCGCCTGTTCAAACATTGCCTCAGCAATCGCTTTTTCAAAATCCGGAATACGGCGTTTGGCTTTGTTGTGCATAAGCCCAACAATAGGCAGAAAAAGATACATCGTTATCTTTTTTAGTGTTTTGCTGTCACGTATATTGTCTTTCACCTTGTAATAAGAGATGATGACAGATAAATCCGCACATAAGGCTATTTCTTCGTTGTTACAGCAATTACATTTCACCAATGGATTATAGTGACAACGTTTCACCTCAAAAGCGGGACATTCCGATGAAATCGCCATTTTTAGAACCAGCAGGAAAGCAAAGTCATAACTTAAAAACAACTGCGCAAAAGGCGAATAGCTTTTACGAAGCTGTTTGCACAATGAGCAATAAAGCCCCTTGTAAACTTCATAATCTTTGACTTTTAGCTCTGGTTTATATGCTTTTATATATCCAACCAAATGTTATCCCTCGTTCCCCGTATAATTAGTTTATATTATTTGAGGATAGAACAAATTAACATACTGTAAATTTTAGCATCTAAAAAACGCAGAACTTACAAAAGTTCTGCGTATAATTTAGTGGTTGCCCAAATTGCAATGGCGAAAATGTTAACACAAGCAATCCAGTTTTCCGGAAGCTTTGTCTTCAAAGTATGATGAATTGGAAGGTATTACAAATTTTATACCTTTCTCAACGATTTCAAATGTTGCGTCATTGCTGAATCTTTTCTCGCCATCACAATTTATTGCCGCTACAGTGTCGGAATGTATCGTGATCTTTTTACCTTTAACAAAATTAGTAAAGTCCCATTCCAGATGTTTGCCTTGTTTATATTTGTCTACAAGACCAAGTAACTTTAAACGATTCATTGTTTTCTTCACGATAATAAAATCAAGCAGTCCATCATCCGGCATCGCAAGCGGAGCAGCTTTAAATCCTCCGCCATACCACCTTGAATTTGCAGCAACGCAAAAAAGTGTGTTCTGTGTAAAAGGCTCTCCGCCATCAATCTTTATAGTGAATACATTATTTACTTTTTTCAAAAAGCAATAAAGAAGCGCTGCCATATAGGCCGTTTCGCCCTTCATGAAGGGCATTTTTTTAAAATAGCACTGTTTCGCATTAATTTCGGCATCGAAACCCATTGAACATTGGTTGATTGCGATAACATCGTCGCACTTTATTATATCAAGATCGGTTGCTATACCGTTGACTTGTGCTTCAATATCCAGGAACTGTTCTTTTGTGCCAAAAAGGCGTATAAAATCGTTCCCTGAGCCTAAAGGAATAACAGCTACCTCGGCATTGCAATAACCAAATGCTCCGTTTACGACCTCAAAAAGTGTACCGTCACCACCACAAGCATAAAAACGGGTTTTTTCACCTTTTTTTGCTAATTCTCGAACATATTCGATTGCTTCATACGCCGCAGAGGTTACATGAATTTGATAGTCCAGCGCGTTCTTATTACAGTATTCTTCAATTTTAGGTTTGAAATCGCATACAGCTTTTCCTTTTCCGGCTTTGGGATTTATGACAAAAACGTGTTTCACAAATTCTGCCTCCTATTTATAATACATAAACGCTTGACATTTGATCATGCCATTATAAAGCTTTCGCCTTTTATCCGCTTTTCGCCCGAAAGAGGACTCAAATGTTTCGGACGGGCTGATTATAGTATAAGACCAACCTTGTTTTTGCACAAAGATTTCGCCCATCTGTTTGTATAATTGTTCCGAAAGATCAACATCAAGCATTCTTTCACCGTAAGGCGGGTTGCAAATCAATGTACCGCGCTGCGTGTCAGGGCTAAAGTCGGCAAAGTCAGCAAGTGAATAATTAATAAGTTCCGCTACGCCGGCGCGCTCGGCGTTGGCCTGAGCATATTCCAGAGATACTTTATCGATATCCGACCCAAAAGCAATAAAAGAATCAACCTCTTTTACAAGTGATTTGGCGCGTTCTCTCTCCATCGACCAAACTGTTTCAGGAAACAACGACCACCGCTCCGCAGAAAAATTGCGACTGACTCCCGGCGCTATGTTTTTCGCCATCATGGCGCCTTCTATTAAAATAGTGCCCGATCCACACATGGGGTCATAAAGAGTGTGATAAGGACGGAGTTTGGAGATGCCGCATAATGCTGCCGCAAGTGTTTCTTTAATCGGCGCCGTATTCGAGTCCAGCCTATATCCTCTTTTGTGCAGGCCGGGACCGGAGGTGTCGAGCAGAACGCTAACCTTGTTCTTTAAAATTGAAAACTGTATTTGATGAATCGGTCCCGTTTCCTCGAACCATTCGATCTTATACTTTTGTTTGAGTTTTTCTACAACAGCTTTTTTTATAATGGCCTGGCAATCGCTTACACTAAATAGTGTCGAGTTTACCGAATAACCTTTTACGGGAAATGCGTCCGTCTTTTCAAACCAATTTCCCCACTCCAAAGCCCGCGTCCCCTCAAACAATTCATCAAAGGTGTGCGCATCAAAACTCCCGACCAAAATCAATATTCGCTCGGCATAACGCGAATTAATATTCGCTCTTGCTAAAATATTCTCGTCACCGCAAAAAAGAACCCTGCCGTTTTCTGCCATGACATTTTCTGCACCAAAATTGCGCAATTCCTCAGCAATAAGGCTTTCAAGGCCAAACAGACAAGGGACAACAAGGTTCATTTTCATCGATTCAAACACCTTCCTAAAAAAGGGCAGACCTGTTGGTCTGCCCTAACATAAATCTTATACCGATTCGGGTTCAATTACACCATACCCACCGTCTTTGCGAATATATACAACATTAAATTTTTCTGTAGAAGAGTTAAGGAACATATAGAACTGATGGTTAAGCATGTTCATCTGCAATATAGCCTCTTCAACATCTTGAGGTTTCATCGAAATTGTTTTCGTCCGGACAATTTCGAAGTCAAATTCTTCTGTAATCGGTTCGTCGCCTACGAATTGATCAAATCCACTGCGGTGAAGCTTCTTTTCTAAGCGTGTCTTATTCTTTCGAATTTGCCTGATCAATGAGTTCACGCAAGAATCGAGAGCGTCGTTCATGTTTTGTGCGGCTTCTTCAGCTCTAAAGATCATGCCGTCCTTCATCACTGTCAATTCAACGATTTGCGCCGATTTTTCTACCGTCACGGTAACTTGTGCTTCAGCATCTTCGCCGAAAAACCGTTCGACTTTTGCGAGTTTGGTATGAACTCTTTCCTTAAAAGATTCCCTGGGTGAGCATTTACGACATGTAATGGTGATTTTCATCATGTCATCCCCTTCAAAATATTAATCCTTTCAATATAGTGGAATAGGATTGTAAGTAAACTATACCATAAAAGCAAACAAATTTAAAGAACTAAAAATAATAACAAGACAATAAGTTGCAATTTTTCGCTTTGCAGACCAACATCGCAAAACGCACTGACGCCGTGCTATTATGATAAACTGTTTTGTAAATCAACAAACTTTCCCGCAGCAACTACAGCCACAGGCTTTGCTACCAAGGTCAACGGGTCTTGGCGGAAAAGAACCATATCTGCATCTTTCCCCTTTTCGATTGAACCAATGCGATCAGAGATGCCGCAAATTTCCGCAGGCCAAATCGTAATGGATTTTAATGCTTCATAATAATCCATGCCCTCTCGAACCGCAAGCCCGGCGCACATAGGGAGGTACTGTATTGGGACAACAGGATGATCCGTTATGATTGCTGTTTTCACGCCGGCTTTGGACAAAACTCCGGGGGTAGCAGGCGTCGAACCCTTTAACTCTAATTTACTGCGGTCAGAAAAAAGTGGACCGCTCAAAGCCGTGACGCCTCTTTTGGCTAGTTCGTCAGCAAGAAGGTGCCCTTGCGTACAATGGATAATTGTATAGTCAAAATCAAATTCTTCTGCAATTCGCACTGCAGTGAAGATATCATCCGCTCTGTGCGCATGGATATGAGCCGGTAGCTTATTAATAAAAAGTTGAGACAACGCTTCAAGTTTAGCATCGAATTTTTCATTTTCGTCAGAACTTCTTTTTTCTATATATTCTTTCGCACGGGTTAACTGTTCGCGTATGATCGCCGCTGTTGCCATTCTGGTGCTCGGTGTTGTCTTTTTTTCATTATAAACAGTCTTTGGATTCTCTCCCAAAGCCATCTTCATTGCGACAGGCGCTTTAACAATCATATGATCAATGCATGACCCATATGTTTTAATAGCGATAAATTGACCTGCTATGGGGTTGGCACTCCCCGGTCCTGTCAACACCGTTGTAATCCCCGCCGCTAATGCTTCTTTAAAGCAAACGTCAAAAACATTTACAGCATCAATAGCACGTAGATGAGGAGTACAGGGGTCTGTGCTTTCATTGCAATCGTCCCCTTCAAAGCCTATAGAGTCTTCACAAATGCCTAAATGTGTATGCGCATCTATAAACCCGGGGAAAAGCATTGCACCTTTCGCATCAAACTCGTCACCGGAAACGACGCCATCAAAAAGACCGACATCATTTATCGTATCATCAAACTCAACATACCCGTTTTCAATAACGGCCCCGGACATTGTGAATATTTTTGCATTAATAATTTTCATCTTCTTTATACGCTCTCCTTATATGAAACACTCAAGAAATATAGGAACGGACAATAGCCCGTTCCTACATAGTTCAATTAAGTTGTAAAAACGGAAATTCGTTTTATTTCTTTCCGCCTCTTCTTGAATATCCTCCACCATGTTTGGCTTCATTGGAATGTTTAATATCCGTCATTTTTTCTTCACTAACTTGTTTAAACTTCGAGATCATATCTTCAAAAGATGATGACTCTGAAAGCGAAGTAGATTTTGGACCTTGCCAAACACTTCCGCTTTGTCTTTTTACCGGAGCACTTCTTGTTCTTTGCGGTCGTGCTGCTTGTTGTTCAGGCTCAATTGCCTTTTTAATTGACAAACTAATCTTTCCGTCATCGCCAACGCTCAAAACCTTGACTTTAACGATTTGGCTAATAACAAGGTGATCCTTAATGTCATTAACATAAGACCCGGCAACTTCTGATATATGAACCATGCCGGTTACTCCACCTTCAAGTTCAACAAAAGCGCCGAAATTTGTCAATCCTGTAACTTTGCCCTCTAGTACCGCTCCAACCTCAACCTGCATAAAAAAAAATTAGCCTCCTTAATTACTTCCCGGTGTAGCATCATAGTATATTCTTTCACCGGGTAAAACCAGTCCGTTTTCTATTCGCGCTTTGCGCTCCAGATATTCAGAACTATTTGCGGTCGCGAGAATTCTATTCTTCTCGGCATTTTCAAAAACCAGTTCTTCGCGTTTTTGTACAACAACTGCAATGGTTTGTTTTTGTTGTTGAATTTTGCCTTGCAACCCTACCCACGAAACCAAAAAATAAGACACCACAACCAGCAGCGCCAGTGATAAAAAATAACTATATTTTCTTTTTTTCGTTTTTGTTGCAGTCATTAAATGATACCCTCTGCGAAAATAGAACCAATATTCATACTTGCCTATTAGAGTATACATATATCAACGTAGATTATCAAGCAATATTTTAACTTTCTTATGGATTTATGTAGAATTCCCATAATATTTTGTCAAATATTGAAATTATTTCAACTTTAATACAAATTTCGACTTATTTGTCTAAAAATAGGTTGTGACTTTCTAAAACAATTTGTTTAAAGAGTTTTATACATCGTTAATGCCGTATTTTTGTCGGCAGTTTCATTTAAACTCAATACTTGAACCTTAATGATGTTTGACCCCATAGAGACTTCAATCACATCATCCAGTTTCACTTCATACGATGCCCTAGCCTTTTTGCCATTGACTGACACGTGTTTTGCATCGCATACTTCATTTGCTATTGTTCTGCGTTTAATTATTCTGGAAACCTTCAAATATTTATCTAATCTCATCATAAGCTCCGTAATATCATTAGGGGCACAAAAGTTGTGCCCCTAATAATTATCGGCAAACGGACTTCGCCTTTGCCATTGTTTATTTGTTTACGCTGTCCTTTAATGCTTTGCCGGCCTTGAATGCAGGTGACTTGGAAGCCTTGATTTCTATTGTCTCGCCTGTTTTGGGGTTACGGCCTTGTTTCGCGGCTCGGTCGCGCACTTCGAAAGTACCAAATCCGATGATTTGAACTTTTTCAGGGGTTTTCTGTGCAAGCGCTTCGGTAATGCTTTCAAAAATTGCTGTAACCGCTTTCGCTGCTTCTTTCTTGTCTACGCCTTTTGCTTCTACCGCAGCAATGAGTTCTGCCTTATTCATTATTCTTCCTCCGTTTAATTTATTATGAAATACTGCAAAGAGTATATCATTCTTTTCTTAATTTAGCAATATCCCAGAGCAAATTTAATTTTTCAAGCCCTGCGCTTTTCATATCTATGCCTTCTTTGGCTGCGAGTTCTTCAACAACTACGAAACGTTTTATGAACTTATCGGCAGCCTCTGTCAGGGTTTCTTCCGGGTCGAGGTGTAAAAAGCGGGATATATTGACCGCGGAAAAAAGAACATCGCCAAATTCTTCTTGCATATTCTCAGCATTTTTTTCCGCTATTGCCTGTTTTAACTCGACAACCTCTTCATCCAACTTTTGCATTGCACCGCTTATATCGGGCCAATCAAAGCCGTAGTCGGCTGCCTTTTTTTGAATTTTAACGCTGCGCATCAAAGCCGGTAGTTCTTTGGGAACGGATAACATGGACTGCCCTATCGTACTGTGGCCTTTTGTCTTTCTTTTTATTGCTTCCCAATTGTATAAGACTTCCGAAACGGCATTGACATCGGTGTCGCCAAATATGTGCGGGTGCCTCTCGATCAGTTTTTTGCAGACCCCGTCAGCGACATCATCAATGTTGAATTCTTCGTTTTCTGTTTCCATTTGAGCATGAAAAACAATCTGCATGAGCAAATCGCCAAGTTCTTCGCAAAGCATTACATTATTGGCTTTATTTATCGCCTCAATTACTTCGTACGTTTCTTCAATCAGATTTTTTTTAATGCTTTCGTGTGTTTGTTCCGCATCCCATGGGCATCCGTCGGGCGCTCTTAGAAGGTTGATTATTGCCACAAGATCATAAAATTTATAATAGTCTTTCATCTCAAATTTATTCTTCATTGTTATCTCCAACATTTAGAATTCAACTTAACAACTATTTTACCTCAACAACCTATACTTTTCAAGCATTTTCGCAACTTTTTCTCCTTTTGGCAAAGCAAGGACATCTTCTTTGACGATTCCCTTTATTAATAAGATGCTAATCGCATACACAACCGCCGCCAAAATTACAGCAACAGCAACGGCTATTGCTGTAATTTTTACATCAACCAAACCGGGAGCTGAAGCCAATAATTTGCAAACAGATAAATATACTACCTTTGCGGTTACCCCGCAAAGAATGGACGAAACAAGCGGTTTCAAATAAACCGATACAACATTGGTCCTAACTTTTGTTATTTTTTGAAGATAAAACAAATTTACAGCAACTATAATTATGTAACACAACACTGAACCAAAGGGAGCACCTTTTATATTATATTTCGGTGTACCAACTAAAATATAGTTACTGATAATTTTTGCGGATGCCCCCGCAAGAAGCGCCTTTAACGGGATATCCGCTCTTCCGATAGCCTGAAGCATGTTGGTAATCGGTGTTGAAACTGAAATAATCGCTGTTGCGAAACCGTATGTGGCAACCAGAGGCGCCGCGATAGGGATAATATCAGCACTGTTGCCCCAACCGTATATCAACGTAAGTAAAGGTTTTGCCAAAATACCAATGCCAATTCCGGCAGGTAAAGCAACAAGCATTGTAATTCTTATCACGGACTCAATTATGTTTTTAACAATTTTGTTATCCTTTACTGCCCATGCGGCAGACAACGCCGGCAGCGCACTTACACCCAAAGAAACTAAAAGCGCCGGGATAAGGTTCTTAAAATCGAAAGATGAACCATACACGCCCCATAAATATTTAACGAGATCACTGTCAAGCGTTTTTGCCGCTTGGAGTGACGCGGCATACATAGACTTAATAATATCGGGGTCCAGAGTGATTGCATAGGCAAGGCGGCGCTGAATTGTAACAGTGTCAATCATATTGGTTACACTGAAAACTAATGCCCCGGTTACGATCGGTAAGGCAATCCTTGCCAGTCTTTTCGCAATGCTTTTTTTTGACGGAGAAGGCGGCGAAGCTAAAATGTTTTCCGGAGTAAAACCATCTCCTTTAACTCTATGCCGAATCATTAAATATAACGTGCCGATTATCGTGCCGAATGTTACACCTATGATCGCCCCTGCTGCGGCAATAGGGTAAATCGCACTGTCTGCTTCTGCTAAGCTTGATACAGGTTCTCCGAAAACAATAATTTTTTCAGGTAAACTCCCCGCTACAGCTTGTGAAGCCGCAACCAACCCCGTATTAAACTGCTTAAGACCAATGGCGACGATAGCATATGCCCCAGCCAACCCGACCGCGAGCTTACCAAGAGCTTCAATAACTTGTGAAATTGCCGTCGGCTTCATATTCTGAAGCCCTTCATAATATCCTCTGTAAGCGGACATAATACAGCAGAAGAAGAGTGACGGAGCAATGGCGAGAACAGCCGGCAAGTTTTTTGGCCCGGCAACATACTTCGTATATGGAATGGATATAAGGAGAAGAAAAACTGTGCCGACAATGCCGATTACAAAAAACATACGCAATGCCGTTTTTAAAACCATTCGGGCTTCGTTATAACGATGAAGAGCAACGTTTCCCGAAACCATCCTTGCTACGGCAACCGGCAACCCCGCCATTGATATTGTATAAATGGGGATAAATATTTCATAAGCAGAATTGAAGTATCCCCTGCCAACCCCACCTATCAGCAACGTCAACGGCATTTTATAAACGGCACCGATAATTGTAATAACAACAACTGCAACAGACAATATCAAAGCGCCGTTAAGCACGGACTGCTTCTTATGTTCAGCCAAAAAGACACATCCTAAAATTTATATTTATTCGGGTTACTTGTTTTTCGACAGATTTTCGATTTCTGTCCTTAACTCGTCAAGACTTACGGTTATTGCCTTAATTTTATCAATAATATCAGCATGATCCTCTGTTTCATCCATCAAATCATCGGCAGTTCCTTCAAAATCTAAGTAGTAAACCTTCCCCAGCCTTTCATAAAGACCGGACAACTTATTTTCAAGTTCGATGGCTTCAAGCTTTTTTTTTGAGATAATAACTATCTCCTCTGCCCTTCTACCAACACTTTTCCCAACTGTTTTAGCGGCGGACACCGCATCGTCAAAAAAACTCATTTGTTATTCTCCTTCCAATTTTCGGAAATAATTTCTTGTTTTTGATTTTAGATTATAGCATGGTCTCAAGGTTTAAGGCAATCAATTCAATTCTATTTTTCTGTATGCATATATACAAGGTCGTTCATCCGGCAAATATTTCATCCGAATTCACTGTAAAACTCTTCTATTCTTGATTTTCTCGTAATCATTTCTTCAAACCGATTGTTATATTCGAATGGATACTTGAAGTTGAAAATCCGTTCAATATGCTTACCTGCGCGCTGCTTTAATTTTGTAACGGCACCGGCTCCGGCTGCCAGCACCGTCTGACATTCTTCCATCATAAAAACATTATACAAACTTTCATACCCCGCTTTACACCAACCTGTGTTCTCGTTATTCCCGGGAGAAAGGCTTTGTCTGTACATATAATAAGGTGTATATCCGCTACTCTCAAGCTTGATTTTCGCTTCACGAATCATAGCAGATACCGCCTCGCCATTGAAAGAGACATTCCCTTTTAAAGTTAATGAAGATGAACGTTTCAGCGCAAGCGAGTGAATAGTTATATTTTCGGGCGCGAGCCCGATGGTGATATCCAAAGAATTAAGGAAACTTTCATACGTCTCTTCCGGCAACCCTGCAATTAAGTCCATATTGATCACGCTAAACCCAACACTTCTTGCAAGTTTGAAGGCATCAATCGTGCACCCGGAGGTATGCTTTCGATGAGCGGTTTCGAGCACAGCGTCATTGAAACTCTGTGGATTTATACTGATGCGCGAAACACCGTATTTTTTCATCAGCTGTAGTTTGCCGGGCGTGATGGTATCCGGTCGCCCGGCTTCAACAGTATACTCATCAACCTCCGAAAGGTCGAAGATTCTATTCACTGCTTTAAAAAGTGTCTCTAAATCCTTTTCATCCAGAGTAGTCGGTGTGCCCCCTCCAAAGTAAACGGTCTGTGGTTTAAGCCCTAATCGAACGGAGACTTTGCCAATCGATTCAATTTCTCTGCAAAGATTAACGACATAATCGGAAACTTGTTCTTTGGCTTTCTGTCCTGTTATCGATTGAGAAACAAAAGAACAATAGCTGCATCGCGAAGGACAGAAAGGAATTGAGATATACAAACTAAAACAATTTTCTTTTGCTTTTCGAATGATCTCTTCTTCTTTTTTTACTACTGAAAAAGTAAGCTCGGTTTTCTCCTTGCCGACAAGTAATTTTTCCCTGAAATAATTGATTGCCTCCGGCTCGCCATATTCTTCTATTAACGTCGCCATTAGTTTAGCCGGCCGAACGCCCGTAATGATGCCCCAGCCGGGAATGTAACCGGTAACCCTTGTTAAGACAGTGTAAAGCGCCAAAGCCATTTGTCTTTCGAGCTCAGATGCGTCAGCGCCGTTAACGTCTTCTACTATTTTTGTACAGGCTTTGGCTTCCGATCCAATGTCAACTCTTACCGATATAACAACGCTATTGTCTTTCCTCTCAAGCTTTGTCATTACAACTTTTTTGTCAAGTTCTGTTCCACCGGTATAGACAACTTTAATCTTTTCCTGAGGGAAAAAAATGCGACATATGTTTTCCATTTCGTAATGAAATTTATGCCCCAATACGCACAATATCATTCGGTCATCCCCATATATGCATTATTGTTACGCTCATCATCCAAGGTCGTTTTCGGACCATGCCCGGGATATATATCATAATTACCTTTTAAGGCAGATAACTTGTTCATTGAAGCGAGCAGTTCGGTCATGCTGCCGCCCGGCAGATCCGTTCTTCCCACATTATGTTTAAACAAAGTATCTCCGCTAAAAATCACTTTTTTAGCTTCGCATATAAAGCAAACGCTGCCTTGCGTATGCCCGGGGGTATGCATTACTGTTAGCAACGTTTCTCCAACAGCAAAACTCATTCCATCTTCAAAGCTTATATCGGCTTTTATGTATTTTTGAGAATCATCGCCTACATGAAAAGCCAGACTTTTTTTGTCATCCTCAAGACACAGTGCATCGTTTTTATGAATTGCTATTTTCGCACCCATGGTTTGCTTTAACTCATACACTCCAAGCACGTGATCGTAATGACCGTGGGTCAGTAAAATAAGTTCTAGCTTTTCTATCGAAAGTTCACTCAATTTTGTTGTTAAACGTTTTTCATAACCGCCGGGGTCAATTACGGCAGAACTCCCCGTTTTCTCATCAATGACTATGTAACAATTGGCTTCGTTTGGGCCAAGTTGTATGGTTGTAATCAGCATCTTAAATCTCCTCTAGTCAAGGTTTATATCGTTATTGCTTTTTTGCCAAATATTTGTATCTAATAGGATGGTAACGGGGCCGTCATTAACAATGTTCAGCTTCATGTCTGCGGCAAAAACACCTTTCTCAACATCCGTAATACCTTCTGCCATTAGTCTATGAACAAACAATTCATATAGCTCAAGTGCTTTATCCGGTTGGGCCGCATCGGTAAACGAGGGTCTATTCCCTTTTTTCACATCCGCACATAAAGTGAATTGAGAAATGACCAAAGCGGACCCACCTACTTGTTTGAGCGATAAATTCATTTTATTATCTCTATCCTTGAAAACCCTTAATCTAGCGACCTTCCCGGCAAGCAGTTCTGCCTCCTTTTCGGTATCACCCTCTTGAACGCCCAACAAAATTGTAAAACCATGACCGATAGCGCCTACAATTTCGTTTTTTACTTCGACGGAAGAGTTTAGAACTCTTTGAACAACAGCTTTCATCTTTTTCCTCCCGACATCTTGATCATACGCCTGCCCGTTCAACACTTAAAACGCCTTTGATTTTCTCGAGTTTTGCGATTACGCTTTTCATATGTTCCACACCGTTAACTGTGATCGTCATTGTAAATGCGCTTCTTCCGTCCTTGCTGTGCCGTGTATTAACATCGTTAATCATCACGTGCATACCCGCAAGTTGGCCGGAGATATCCGCAAGCATGCCGACTCTGTTTAAGCAAGAAATAAGCAGTGTAGACTTAAACTCCTCGCGCACATTCTTATCCCATGACGCGTTGAGCCATCTGTCGGGTTCGCTTGACGTCAAAACAGACTTTGGCACATTGCTGCAATCTCGTTTATGAATTGAAACGCCATGTCCTCTGGTAATGAATCCGATGATCTCGTCTCCGGGTAATGGGTTACAACACTTGGACAGTTTAACAAGGCAATTGTCTATCCCTTCAACGATAACGCCCTCGCTGCTCCTTTGCGCCTTCTTTTCGGGTGTTATAACAACCTCTTGCACACCCGCCGGTTTGTAGGCCTTTGAATAATCATCTTTTATACGCGGCATTAAACGATTAATTGAAATTCCGCCGTACCCAATTGCCGCATAAAAATCATCGATGGAATTGCAGTGCTGACGCTCTGCGATTTTTTTGACGAAATCTTGATGTTCTTCGTCCGACAGTCGAATATAATTGCGCTTAAATTCTCTGTCTACATCAATTTTGCCTTCAATTATATTTTCTTCTCGTCTTTCTTTTTTAAACCAGGACCTGATTTTATTTCTTGCTTCACTTGTTTTAACAATTTTAAGCCAGTCTTTGCTCGGCCCCTTGCTTTGCTGTTGCGAAGTTAACACTTCAATAATTTCGCCGTTTTTTACGCGATAATCAATCGGGACGATTCTTCCGTCAACTTTTGCACCGACCATCCTATTCCCCACGGCAGAATGTATTGCGTAGGCAAAGTCGATAACCGTTGCCCCGGAAGGAAGATTGATAACATCGCCTTTTGGCGTAAAGACAAAGACTTCCTCCGGTGCCAAATCGCTTTTTATCGTTCTTAAAATTTCTTCTACATCTTCGGAATCTTATTGGCTTTCTATCAGTTGCAGCAGCCACGCCAGTCTTTTTTCGAACTGTTCGCTGCCGCCTATGCCTAACTTGTATTTCCAGTGGGCGGCAATACCATACTCTGCCGTGCGATGCATTTCCTTGGTACGAATTTGCACTTCAAACGGAATCCCCCCGCCGCTGATAACCGTAGTATGCAAGGATTGATACATATTAGGCTTCGGTGTGGAAATGTAATCCTTAAACCGACCGGGTATTGGATGAAACATGTCGTGTATGAATCCAAGACAATTGTAGCAATCCATTTCCGTATCAACGATTATCCTAATTGCGTAAATATCATAAATTTCGTTGAATTCTCTGTTCTGCATATACATTTTTCGGTATATGCCATGAACTCTTTTAATGCGCCCCTCAACGATCGCGTCGGGGACTATCGTTACAATTCTTTCTTTTATCCTTGATTTGATATCTTCTAAAAACTCTTTACGTGATTGGCTCTGGGCTTCAAGTGACTGTTCTATTTCCTGATAACCGATCGGATCCAAAAAGCCGATGGCCAAATCTTCAAGCTCTTCTTTAACGGTTCTGATACCAAGCCTGTGAGCGATCGGCGCATATATTTCAAGCGTTTCCAGCGCTTTGTCCCGTCTTTTCTGTGGTTCCATAAAACTTAATGTTCGCATATTGTGCATTCTATCCGCTAGTTTAATAATGATAACTCTGATATCTTGTGACATGGCCAAAAGCATCTTGCGGATATTTTCTGCCTGCTCTTCTTCCTTTGTTGAAAGCGGAACTTTACCGAGCTTTGTAACGCCATCTACGAGAGAAGCGATTTCATCACCAAAAGCGCTCTTTACCTCTTCGATGGATATATGTGTGTCCTCGACGGTATCGTGTAGCAATGCGGCAATAATTGACGCGCCGTCCATACCCAGCTGAGCTAAAATAAGCGCAACTGCAACAGGATGGCTTATGTAAGGCTTTCCGGAATAGCGAAGCTGTTCACCGTGAGCATTGCTCGCAAAGGAATACGCTTTATCAATCAAAGCAATTTCTTCGCTTTTGTAGCTTTTACTCAACGTTTCTTCAAGTTCTTTAAATCCGTCATCTCTGTTGTCTTTGTCGCTCACCGTTAACATCTCCTTTTCATCATACTTTATACTTTATACTTTATACTTTATACTTTGTCTTCGGTAAAACTCAGTTTTAAATTATTTAAAATCTCAGAATCCTTAAGATTTACTTTGCTGTTTACTGCACTCACGATTAGTTTGCCGCTTCCATTTTTTGAGACCAACCCCATCTCGAGCATCACATCGACAGCCACAAGAACCGCAGCAATCTTTCCGCCGTCATCTTGGATTTTAGAACAGAGCTTATCCGGGTCGATCATGCTTATATTATCGTCCTTAATTTTCCGGTAAACGTTTGCGAACAATTCTCTATTCGGAAAAATCAACTCGTACAAGCTGTTTGGTAACCTCTCCCCACGATTGTAACGTTCGTATAGTCTTAGCCCCAAAAGAAGCTTTCCTTCATCCAGGCATGAAACTCGAATGTTTTGGACGCGTGTATTCACGTTTACCGTTCCTCTGTATTCATTGTTCTCCAGTGTAACTGCAAGGTCAACGACATCACCTTTTTCATATGGGAAAGTATCAGTGGCGTAATTAAAGATAATCGCATTAATTTTGTTGTATCCTTTTGAAATTTGTATACGCGTATGCTTGCCCTGTGAAACAGGTTGAAAGGACTCAATATTCATACCAAAAAGGCCAAATACCGGTTGAGGGTTTCTCGCGCCGTAGGGTTCTAGGGCTGATACAGCATTGACAAGTTCTGTTTCCACGGATTTCAAGTTGAGTTTTAAATCAATTCTTTGAACCGGAAATGGCATTTCGATTTGCGCCGCATACTCATTTAATGCCTCCCTGAAATCAGGAATATTTTCAACCGGAATTTCAAATCCGGCGGCAAGGGGGTGTCCACCGAAATGAGTCAACAAGTCAGATACGCTGTCAAGTGCGTCGTAAAGTGAGAACCCCTCAATGCTGCGACCGGAGCCTCGAGCAGATAGGCCTTCTTTGGTGATGACAATGCAAGGTCGACCATACTTTTGTGCCAGGCGGGATGCCACTATGCCTATAACACCGCTGTGCCATTCATTTCCTTCTACAACAATAATTCTGTCAAACCTACGCTCGGGGTAAGTTGTAAATAACTGTTCAACCCTATCCGCAATACCATCTTCTATTTCTCTTCGAAGGATATTTTCATCATTAATTTCTTTCGCAAGTTCTTCGGCGTGCTTCTCATCCTCTGTAAGCAAGCATTCAAGCGCTCTTTCTGCTGAACCCATTCTGCCCGCCGCATTGATTCTTGGGCACAGCGTGAAGGCAATACCGACCGAATTGATCACTTTCTCGCCCGCACCTGCGACATCAAGTAAAGCTTGAATGCCCGTTCGCGGGAAACCGTTAATCGCTTCTAACCCTTTTTTAACCAAAATCCTGTTTTCTCCGACAAGCGGAACGATGTCGCCAACCGTTCCTATTGCCAACAGATCGCCAAATTCGTGAAGCAACTCATAAGGATCTCTCCCATCAAGTGCGCAGACAAGTTTAAATGCAACGCCAACACCTGCAAAATCTACAAAACTACAGGTGCAGTCTGTACGATGGGGATCAATTACGGCGACAGCTTCGGGCAAAATATCCTTTGGCTTGTGATGATCGGTAATAATTAATTCCATTCCCAAAGACGATATAAGTTTTGCTTCTTCTATTGCACTTATTCCGTTATCAACGGTT
Source organism: Clostridiales bacterium (assembly GCA_012728445.1). Lineage (GTDB taxonomy): Bacteria > Bacillota > Clostridia > Oscillospirales > Acutalibacteraceae > UBA1447. The sequence goes on from JAAYFA010000409.1 coordinate 20,171, forward strand.
ACTATTATTTTTGCGCCTTTATTTTTGATAATCCGGACTGCTTCAGTGCTTAAACCGTAACCTTCTGTCAAGCGATCCGGAATATATGCTTGAACATTCGCTCCGCTTGTTTCAAGGTAGGAGTACAAGAGCGCAGTAGCGGTAACACCATCAGCGTCATAATCCCCAAAAATCAATATTGGTTCAAAGTCTTCAATTGCTTTTTCAAGTCTAAGAACAGCTGCTCCCATGTCCGGTAAATCATTGGGGTCCATTAAGGCTGTATTCATGTCACTAAAAAACTCGGAAACGTCGTTATCGTGTACCAAGCCTCTTGATGTAGCAAGCAGCGCCGCAAAAGGATTGAGGTTGTGGTCCTGTGCAATTTGTGCCGCTAAGTCTTTATCGTATTCGATTATTTGCCATTGTTTTCGAATCAAGTAATTCATTCCTTCAGTTTCAATTAAATTATTCTAACACTATATATATCAACAATCAAGGAGCCGGCAGTAATATCATAAACATTGACGACTCACGTTCGAATCGATCGAACAAGTCGGATTACAGCTTTCTATGCCAGGGACTTGTATTTGCAATTAACAAGATATCCTGATATAATTTTTCCGATTTCAACACAACATATTAAGGAGAATTTATTTTGATTTTTAAAATTGAAAACGAATTTATAAGCGCCGAAATTAATGATTTAGGAGCAGAACTGTATTCGTTTAAGTCAAAGAAAAGTGAAACAGAGTATTTGTGGCAGGGCGATCCTAAAATATGGAGCGGCAGGGCTCCTATTCTTTTCCCAATAATCGGGCAGCTTTATCGAGGAAAGTTTAACTATAATGGCAAGAATTTTTATTTGTCAAAGCACGGTTTCGCTAGAGAAAACCTGTTTACAGCTACGGTAATTAGTACTTCAAGCGTTGTTTTTTCTCTTATCAGTGATGAAAAAACTTTGTTGGTTTATCCGTTTTCTTTTGAGTTGCGTGTGAAGTTCGAGATGAAGGGCAATGAGCTCATCGTTACACACTCCGTTGTGAATGCAGACAACAAAACCATATACTTTTCTATAGGTGCTCACCCGGGATTTAACTGCAAACTCGGCGATTTTTTGGAGTTTGAAAAAGAAGAAACTTTACTTACCGAAAGAATTGACGAAAACGCAATCATAATGGACGAAAAATTCCCTCTTCTTGAGCATTCCAAATCGATCGAGATTACAAAAGATATTTTTATAAATGACGCTCTTTTTTTAACCGGTTATAAATCGTCTTGTATAAAACTCAGAAGCCCCGGACATAGTCGGGAGCTTCGATTTAATTTCGGCGATGCGCCTTTTTTGGGAATCTGGGCAAAACCGGCTGCCCCGTACGTTTGCATTGAGCCGTGGTTTGGGACAAATGACAGTTACCATCCGGTAAAAGATATATCCCAAAAAAGAGGAATTCAGAGACTTGGTGTCAATGAAATATTCTCTTTTACATGGTCGGCTGAGATTTATGAACCAGGCTGTTAATCGAACAACTGTATCTTAGAGCCTGTAACCACTAGACCCGTCATTAGTTTGCCGCTATATAATTAATTATCCCTTGTACCGTTGCTTCCGCAAGTTTGTTTTGATTGTCATCTGCCTGCAACAACCTACATTCTTCTAAATTGGTAACAAAACCATATTCGATCAATACGGACGGGCATGTCTCAACCCTTGTAACTCTGAATGGGTAATATATCGTATGTCTGTCGTTCGTAGGGCGTATATTGTTTGAATAACAGGCGAGTATCTGCTCACGCAGAGCATTGGCCAAAGGGAAAGATTGCGAATAATAATAATAGGACGACGTTCCAAAAACACTCGCTTTATTTGAACCATCACAATGAATACTGATACATAAATCCGGTTTCTGATTATAAATCATGTTTCTTCTGTCATCCAGTTCAACTCTACTGTCGCCGGTGCGGGTCATCAATACTGTAGCGCCTTGTGCCTCGAGCCTTTCTTTGACCTTTAAAGCCAGCGCCAAATTAATTTGTTTTTCATACTTCATGTTCGCAGGGCTGGTTGAAATGCAAACTGCGCCAACATCATTGCCGCCGTGTCCGGGATCTAGCATAATCTTATACCCCGACAAGACAGTAGACGGTTTGTTTTTGATTAATATTTTAAAGCTTCCGTCTTTATTGTATGAAATATCATAACCGTAAAACAAGCCTGCCCTTTTAAAATACAGTCTGAGTATGGCAGTTTTATTCCCGGAATCTATAGACCACTCAGCACTGCTGATGATGTTACTGCCGGAAACATCGACCGCACCCAAAGCCTCGGTTGTATATGAAAAAGTGAACTCAATGCTATTCCCGGTAAAACTCCAAACCCCAAACTCTCTGTTGTTATAGGTCTGAGCATAATTTTGTCCTTTCACTATAACGTTTACCGGGACTTTCCATAACAGCGCAAGATTTATTACCGTGTCTTTTTCTGTCGAACTACTTAGCGTTTGTATTTTGTTCGGCGGCAAATTATATCCGTTTTCTATTACTTTTACTTCTTCCCTGTACAACCGTTTCCCAGAGCGCAAATTGTAATAGAGATATTTGTCAAAACTTGACTCGCCATCAATATAATCAAACATGCCCATAATAAGCGGTGATGTAAGCAGATATGAAACATTATTCAGCGGAGAAAGCGGCATTGTTTCACAGTGTTCAATCGCGACCTCGCACATTCTGGAAACGCCGGGCACGCCTGCGTAATTATAAGGAGTCAGTTGATCCGTCAGAACAGGCGTTATTTGAGTTGGATCAGCGTTTTCGGTTGCGGTTTCGGTCGCAACCACTGTAGTTGCAGCAGTTGTCTCCGGTGGAATTGCGGTAACCGAAATTTTTGCACCCGCAACTTTTTTGCTCAGTCCATTATAATTTGCCAGAACACTGACAGCCCCAAGGTTTTTTTGAGTACTTCCTCCGGTTGGCAAGGTATATTGGCCAAAATAAGTAACATAGTCGGAGGACGTGTCTGCCGCTTTTTCTCCGCTGCTGTCAACAAGGCCATCTGTCTGCTTCATTTTAAATGATTCTTTATTTATGGTTGCGGTAAGTGCCGCATCTCTTAAGGCAACAGCCGTAATTTCTATAACCGTTCCTCCGGGAGCGGTTATATTTCCTTTTGGCGTCACTGTCTTTAAGATATCAACTTCATAAATCACCTTATATGCATAGCTTTTATCTTCTTGTTTAAATTCAAAGTTGTTTATGCCGGGAACCAGATCATAATCTACAGAAAAATCACCAATTTTTGATGTTGTGATCTTTTCACCGTTACATGTTAACGGTAAGTCCGGGTTACAATTGCCTGTAAAATTGGTTCTTGATTCGTTTGTTTTAATCTCATTAGTGGTCTTGTTAAAAACTGCAAATACACTACCGAGACCGTTCACATTTAAGTTGCCCCAATATTCCAGAAATGCTTTTCCTAAACCGGTGGCATCATTTTTAATCAAAGAATAAGAACGAAACACAATGCCGAAACAATTATCGGTATTTTCCGCAGCCGATACACGACCGACAATGGCTGTAATGCCATCTGATTTTTCCCCAGAAAACAACGTGTCAATTCTTTGACCGGCAATATAGTTTCCGCCGGAATTGTTTAAAGCGCTTTTGACATCCTCGCGCATTTTCTCGTTCTTCGCATTGACAGATGCAGTCGAAGCGGATGGTTCCGCCAAGAGAAAGTTACTGCTATCTTCAGAAATGAGATTCTGTATGATGCCCGGCATCATTGGGTTATCTTCACGCACAAGAGTAGCCACAAATAGCAATTCATCGGATAATTTTGCTGACAAAATAAAATCCGTTAAATATTTTGTTGTTCTTTCTTGAATCTCCGGAGTAGTTTTCTCCGCCCATAAACGTTCTAAGGCGTCCGTGTTTGAAACAATAAGTGCGTCCGAATTGTATCTTTCAAAAAAGCGGATAACTTTTTTTCTATTTATCCCATTCTCATTCGCGGAAGAAATATATTCGTTTATCGGTAGCGCAACTACGATGTAAAGATTATTGCTGCGCGCATAGTCGAGGCACAAACCAAAAAGTGATAATCCGTCACTGCTTTCATCAAACAATCGTGAAGACACCGCAGACTCCCAATCAAAAAAGATCGCATTAAACCCTATTGCTTTAATATCTTGAATTTTTATTTCAATTTCATTTTTGACCTGCTCATCAGTTAAGGTGATATCTGTCAAAAAGTCCACTCCGGCTGTAAACCATACGCCTCTGATTTTTTTAGGTCTTTCGGTTTTAGTTCTTACAATCGTCGGTACTGTCGTTGTTTGTGTTGGATAATCGGTTACCGTATCGTCTTCGATGTCATAAGCGCCGGATATACGGTCTAAACCACCACTCAAGAATAAGCCTGCTACAATACCACAACAAAGCAGAGTAATGGCTGCTGTAACCAAAATAGTCTTTTTCGTTTTAATCGTCATATAGGTAACTCCGAATTGTCAAAAATATAAGTGTTAAGTCGGCCATTATATATCATTCTTTTACGCTTCAACTGAATCTTTATGTTCCTCTTCCGTTTCGTTTTCAATAACGGATGATGTTTTCCTGACAACAAGTCTGTCGAACAGTTTTTTAAATCTTACTCCGACTCTAAATTTAACATCACATTTTGAGCAATAAAACTCTGCGCGAAAGTACTGGTTGACATTTTTCCACTCCGTTAATTGTTTTGCCTGACTGTGGCATATCTCACATGAATAGTTTAACACCGACCTGTCAACCAGTGGGTTATCTATATTGGTAATAGCAAACGCTTTAAAAGCTAATCTTGCGTAAAATCTTTCATCACATTCGCTCGTTATCTTTGCCAACTCTTCGGCATCGAAGCACTTAATAAAAATCTCTGCGCTGAGCATGCTGTCGTCCAAACCTCGATGGTTCGCATATTTTTCAGAATCTAATCCGATAAGTTGAGCACCGCAAATAAGTCCGATTTGTTTGGATACAGAAGTCTTGTAAACAATCTGAAATAATTTTTGTAGGTCCGCATAGTTTGACATAAACGGAATCGTTTCGGTCCCGTTGAGATATCGATAGTTGTCAATCAATACCCTAATATCTCCGTCGCCCCAGGTTAGTAATATATTTTCGTCGGGTCCTATCCACTGCTTGAACGCCTCAAAAACTTGTATAAACTGCATCCCGGTATTGAGGTCCTCATTAGTGATGTTCGTGAGTCTCTTGACGCTGCCACGCAGTTTTTTCCCAATCTGCACCCGGATAAGACTGGTAAATGTGTCAATCACATTCAATTCCTCGTCAAGCTTAACAGCGCCAACTTCGATGATTTCATTGATAAATCCACTTATTTTTCTGCCGTAAGTGTTATTCCATTCCAGGTCCATTATGATATAATGCATATTTTATCCTTAATCATTTTAGTTGATTTTCTTTGGCAGATACTCGAGGGCCGTGACGGCAATAAATATTTTAGCAAAAACAACATTATACTGCTTTGATCCTATAAGCTTTTACGCCATGAGCCGGCACGCACGAGTAAATCGTGTTGCTGAGAGTTTCCGTCGTTTTTTCCCAAAGGTCAAACACTTCATATTTTTCAGCAAAAGGTAAGTCAACATACATTTGGCATACCAGTTCTTGTATGCTTTGCTCAAGCACTTTTTCTTCACTGCACTTGTTGAAAAAGCACAACGCCAATTCATTGTTCTCAAGCGGCTTTACAAGTGTGTCACACACTCCGCTCGACTTGAATCGACGACATTGTATACCCAAAGCATCCTGGTCAATCGCTATCATTTCTTTGTTTGTAATAATTTTTAAAATTTCATTATCAATATCGATTGTGCCGTCTTCTTTCAAAAACGCTCTAACATCATTGCCAAGAATGAGCGGTGCTGCCATCATGCACCAC
>JAAYFA010000073.1 GCA_012728445.1 Clostridiales bacterium
GAAGCGATAGAGAAGCAATAGGGGAGCGATGGGGATTTCCATACTCCTCATCCCACATCCCAAACATCCCAAACTTCTTGTTACACGAAAATGCCTTCAAGGGGACGGATTTTGATGATACCGGCCTCCACGTCCGTATGAATAACCACCTGCTCGATGACAGGCAAGAGGTATTCTTTACCGTTTGCATCTTTAATGTGCCAAACGTCGTTTGCGCCCGTGTGGGTCACTTCCGTCAGCGCACCGTACTCGTGGCTTTCGTCGTCCGCGTCAATTACCCTGCAGCCAATCAAATCTACCACAAAAAAGTGCTCGGGGGGCATATCGGCATCTCGGCGTCGCATATAAAGCACTTTGCCCCGCAAAGCAGCGGCGGTTTCAACACCGCTCACGCCTTCAAGGCAAAGCAACATGACATTACCGTGCGGGCGGCAGGATGAAACCTTGACCGCCTGTGCTCCTTTTTCGTCATAGTAGAGCGTATTAAATTTTTTGAAGAAGTCCGGGGAGTCACACCAAAGCTGTACGCGCAGTTCGCCGCTTACACCGTGGGTGCCGACTATTTGACCAATCTCCAAGTAAGGCTTCAGGCGGCTTGCGCCGTCTGAACCCGTTTGAGCATTGCTGCTTGTTGTGTCAGTCAATTTCTACCGATACCTTTTCATTGATACGATTCGCGGCGGAACGCATGACGGTGCGGATCGCTTTCGCAATGCGTCCTTGCTTGCCGATAACCCTGCCCATGTCTGCCTCGCCTACATGGAGATGGTAAACGACTGTGCCTTCTTCGTCGGCCTCGTCAACGGTGACGGAAACGGCGGAAGGGTCTTCAACGAGTCCCTGGGCAATCGCAATTAACAGTTCTTTCACGTAAGGTTCCTCCTCCTCCCAAATATCCTGTTGGTTAAGAAACCGTTAAATAACGCCGTTCTTTTTGAGAATAGCTTTAACGGTATCCGTCGGCTGTGCACCATTGGCAATCCACTGCTGTGCCTTTTCGGCGTCAACTTTGACTTCCGGCGGGTCCAGCAAGGGGTTGTAAGTGCCGATTTCTTCTATAAATCTACCGTCACGGGGATACCTGGAATCCGCCACAACGATCCTATAGAAAGGAGTCTTCTTTGCGCCCATGCGACGCAGTCTGATTTTTACTGCCATAATAATTTCCTCCAAAGTTAATAAGTGTTGTATCACTACAATTTAAAAAGCGATGCTGTTTAAATTGAGATTACATAAAGTTGGGATTGCTTTTTTGCCCCATGGCCATTTTACGGAATTTGTTTTTACCGCCTTTGCCGCTGAACTGCTTGAACATGGCCTGCATGTTTTTGAGCTGAGCGAGTACGCGGTTGACGTCTTCTACCTTTTGCCCCGAGCCCTCTGCTATTCTGCGCTTGCGGGAAGGATTGATAATGGCCGGCTTTGCTCTCTCTTCCGGTGTCATGGAAGTAATGACGGCCTGAACGCGGTCAAACTTGCGCTCGTCAATGTCTACATTTTCCAGTTTTTTACCAACACCGGGGAGCATGGAAAGCGTGTCTTTGATATTGCCCATTTTTCTCACTTGGTCTATTTGGTCATATAAGTCATTTAAATCAAACTTGTTTTTGCGGATTTTATCCTCAAGCTCAATCGCCTTTTTTTCGTCAAGTGCAACTTCTGCTTTTTCGATAAGCGAAAGCATGTCACCCATACCGAGGATACGGGATGCCATTCTGTCCGGGTGGAAGTCTTCGAGGTCTGCACGCTTTTCGCCCACACCGACAAATTTAATCGGTTTGCCCGTGACCGAACGGGTAGAGAGTGCCGCACCGCCGCGGGTATCGCCGTCTAACTTGGTCAAAACAATGCCGTCTATACCGAGGGCCTCATTAAAAGCGGATGCCACATTGACGGCGTCCTGCCCGGTCATCGCATCAACGACAAGCAGGATTTCGTGGGGTTTGACTTCTGTCTTGACGTTCTTGAGTTCAGCCATTAGCTCTTCGTCAATGTGCAAACGGCCTGCCATATCCAGAAATACATAATCGTAGCCCTGGTCTTTGGCTAATTTAATCGCTTCCTTGGCGATGATGACAGGGTCTGTGGTGCCCATCTCAAAAACTTGAACACCGGCTTGCTCACCGACAACCTGTAGTTGTTTTATCGCCGCAGGGCGGTATATATCACAGGCAACAAGCAGGGGACGGTTGCCTTGATTTTTCAGCATAAGCGCAATTTTGGCGCAGTGTGTGGTTTTACCGGAACCCTGAAGACCGACCATCATCACAACGGTTGGCGGGTGCGGGGCTATAGTAAGGCGGGAGCGTGTGCCGCCCATTAATTCGACCAGTTCCTCGTTCACGATTTTAATAACCATCTGGGAAGGCGTTAAGCTTTCCATCACCTGTGCGCCGATGGCTCTTTCGGTAACGGTTGTGGTGAACTCCTTGGCGACCTTATAGTTAACATCCGCCTCAAGCAGGGCCAAACGGACTTCTCTCATGGCTTCGCGGACATCCGCCTCGGTAAGGCTGCCCTTGCTTCTTAATTTTTTAAACGCGGCTTCTAATTTATCCGACAGACCTTCAAATGCCAATGTTTACACCTCACTGTAACAACAATTGCGATATGGTTTTGATTTTCACCGTAAATTCGTTAATTTCCCTGGAAAGGCTGTGGCGCATATTATGCTCACTGATATCGTTCGCCAAACCAATGATTTCGTTGAGCCCATCGCGCATTTCATCAAAGCGGCGGGCAAGTTCTAAGCGGCTTTCCATTTCGTAAAGCTGGGTTTCTGCTCTTTTAATGGCATCGCGTACGCCTTGACGTGTGATGCCTTCGTTGACGGCTATTTCCGAAAGCGAGAGGTCGTCATTATAGTAATAACCTAAAAAATCCCGTTGCTTATCGGTTAACATATCTCCGTAAAAATCAAGCAAAACCGTTATTTGAAGATTCTTTGCCAAAGGAACACCTTCTTCTTTCGATAGAATATCCGTGTAGCAGACATGCATATTGC
>JAAYFA010000146.1 GCA_012728445.1 Clostridiales bacterium
GATGTCATCCCGGCATCTTTTGGCTGTCCAAATATTCTGCCATGGCAGTGTCTGTCTTGCAACATTATTGACTGCGCTCATGGAAATATAGGTCGTGCCCTGCGGGTTGGTGATTTGTCGTCCGAAGCCCCAATCCACTATTTTACCGCCTTTTAAGAAGTGGGAACGCCCGTAAATATGACTGTGGGCGTTGAGTAGTACATCAAGCCCTGCTCTGTCGAAAATAGTGGTGAAGATGATTCTGATTAAATTATTGTCCATGTCCAAAAAACCGAAGCCCGGGCTGTTGATGTCGTTGTGAATCACACCAATGCGCCATTTGGCGTCTAAGTTCTTATTGATCGCATTTTTTGCAAAATTCAAATGGTCAGCGGCGTTGCCGTTGGTGCTGTCAAACAAAAGGAAAAGCACATCGCCGTAACGGAACCAGTTTTCTTTGCCAACGGGGCTTGGTAAAAGGGCGTTGTATTCGTTGGGGTTGTTGATGTAATACTTTTGCGTCACGCCTTTTTTGTCGTGGTTGCCGATAGCAAAAGAGGCGGGGAGACTCCTGAATACCGAGGATGTGAGCAGACCGTTCCATTCCTCCGGCATGACACCGCTGTCCGTTTGGTCACCGCCCGCAATCATAAAGCTGATGTCGGGGTTTAATTTCAAGGCCGTATCAATCGTTGCGTGTATCTTATAGGCTTTGTCTCGACCAACAGCATCATTTTCGGGGTTAAACCCTGCGTGCAAATCGTTGACATACAAAAACTTGAAGCTGTCCCAGGCGAGGGTTCTGTACACAAAGGGTCCGAACACATTATTAGCGTTGCCGTAAGTGTAATAATACTTTGTCAGCGGCTCCATACCGGAAGCGGTAACCCTGCTTGTGTTGAAAATTCCATCCGCCGGGGCTACAGTGCCTGTAAAAACTGCGGCGCCGTTCATGTTTGGGTTTTTGCTCATCTTTACAGTCGGCAGACCATCGGCAGGGTTGCTGTGCCAGGCAAAGTTGAGCTGCGTTTGGTCGCTGCCCGGTGTAAGGCAGACATTTGTGTTGTTGTTGCCGAGTTCTTGCCAGTCGTCGTTCCACTGTTCTTGTGTGATGGAAAAGTCGGGTAGTGTGGGAAGGGCGGGTGAGGCACCTGCGGGATAAACCAGGCAGGTAAAGAATAAACTCAAACAGGCAAACAGTGCGATGGATCTCTTTAACATAACTTTCCCTCCGTTTTAAATAATGAATATGAATTATTTGGAAATTTAATCCGATTGATATTGTCTAAAAAGCGAATTTATAGTAAAATCAAAAGCGAATCATACAGGAATAGAAAGGAGCAAAAAATGGACAAATACTTAATTATTAATGCCGATGACTTTGGTATGTGCCGTGCAGCGAACCTTGCGACTTTTGACTTGCTCAAATGTGGCGGAATTACTTCGGCAACGGTGATGGTTCCCTGTGGCTGGGCGCCGGAGGCGTGCAAATTCGCACAGGATAATCCGGCGTTTGCTATCGGCGTGCACCTTACACTCACAAGTGAATGGAGCAAATACCGATGGAGTCCGGTAGCCGCTTCAAATACGATGAGTCTACGCGACGAAGACGGCTATATGCATCACGAAAGCGACCAAGTTGAAGAAAAAGTTGATATTGACGAGGTTGAGGGCGAAATCAGAGCGCAAATCGAAAGAGCAAAAAAGCTTGGGCTTGCCCCGTCCCATTTGGACAATCACATGGGTTCGCTCTACGGTATTGAAACGGGTCGGTTTGAACTTCTCAGTTTAACCATTGACATTGCATCGGAATACAATTTGCCGTTCCGCCTGCCGGGTCAGTATACGCAAGATCAAATAGAAAAGTTCGGGCCTAAAGTTGATGCCGATATGTTGCGCATGGTGATTTCAAAATTCAACGCATATGCCGCTGAAAAAAATGTACCGATTCCGGATTACCTCATCACGCATGAATGGAACGGCCCCCAGAGCGACAGCTACGAAAAATTCCGCGAATATATGTTTGAGCACTTTAAAACCTTCCCGGCCGGCGTGACGGAAACGTTTATTCATCCTTCGCTTGAAAGTGACGAGCTCAAAGGTACAAGCGGCGCATGGTTTCGCCGAGTATGGGAACATCGCTTGTTTGCTGACCCTGCTACAAGGCAATATATTGAAGGCTTGGGGATTCAGTATATCAACTATCGCGACCTTGCAAAAATGAAAGCGTAATCACAATCATATCATTTTAGGCTGTCACCTTCCGGTGATGGTCTTTTTTTATTTTATGGTATTCGGTGTTAAAAGTCAACAAAACACATGGATTTCATCCAGATAATTGTTGAGAAATGACAAAGTGTATGTTATCATTAAACAATCAATTAATAAGGAGAGATTATCTATGTTTGCTGAAATATTATCTTTACTGTTATCGCTCGCGCAAATTATAACCGGCTTTACGCTGGGTATGCTTCACACAGAAATGTCACCCATAGATTATGGCGGAACCACCTATGTGGAGCCTGTTGTAACAAGGTGGCTGACCTTGGTAAACGAAGGCGAAAGCGACTATGTCATCATTAAAGGCGCATCCTGTTCACCGTCGGAACTTACCGCCGCAAATGAACTGCAAAAGTATATTCAGCAAATCAGCGGTGCAACGCTTGAAATTGTTGACGACACCGCCCGCTTGCGCGAACACGAAATCATTGTTGGCAAAACAAGCCGAGAAAACGAAGGAAGTTACACAGTTGACCGCGAAGCCCTCGGTGACGAAGGCTTTATGGCAAAGGCTGTTGGTGAAAAACTTGTAATTGCCGGCGGAGAGCTGCGGGGAACACTATACGGCGTTTATGATTTTCTCGAACGTCAGCTCGGCTGTCGCTGGTTCATGCCGGAGCTAACAGAAATCCCAAGTAACGCAACAATAAAAATTGACGCCAATCTTAACAATATCCAGAAGGCTCATTTTGAATACCGGGATGACTATTGGAATTCTGCCTTTAACACCGATTGGAAGGTGAAGCATAAAATCAACAGCGACAACGGCGGTATGATGCCTGAAAGTTATGGCGGCGGTATTTCATATGCCGGTTTCTGCCATACGATGAACGCTCTGGTGCCGGTTTCACACTTTGAGGAGCATCCGGAATACTTCTCCTATCGAGAAGATAAAGACGCGTGGACACTCGAGCAACGCTGTTTAACGAACCCCGAGGTTTTAGCCATCACGATTGCGAACGCGAAGGCCACGTTGCGAGCAAATCCTCACGCTAAAATAATTTCTATTACGCAAAACGACAATGGCGATTATTGCCAATGCCCTGATTGCAAGGCGTCGGACGGGTATTACGGCGGGCCTTCGGGCACTAATATTTGGTTTGTGAACCAAGTAGCCGAGGCGCTGGAAGCAGAGTTCCCGGCTGTCGGGGTAGATACGTTTGCCTATCAATACACCCGAAAGCCACCGGTCAACGTTGTGCCTAGGGACAATGTCATCGTCCGCTTGTGTTCGATCGAGTGCTGCTTTGCGCATCCTTTGGCGGAATGTGGGCATGAAAGAAATGAATCGATCGCTCTTCGTCTTCGTGATGTGGAGTCCTCCTTTGCGGCGGACATCAAAGGCTGGTCCGACATTTGTGACAGGTTGTACATATGGGACTATACGACAAACTTTAACTTATACCTCAATATGTTCCCGAACTTTCAGGTGCTGGCGCCCAATATGCAGTTCTTCGTTGAGAATAGCGTCAAAGGGGTTTTTGAACAGGGGAATTACACGGGAGGCAAAAGTGGAGAGTTTGGCGAAATGCGCGCATACGTTCTTGCAAAACTGCTTTGGGATCCGTACTGTGATGTGGAGCGCCATATGACGGAGTTTATGAATGCGTATTATGGCAAGGAATCAGCACCATTCGTAAAAGAATACCTTGATATTATTACAAACAAAATGATAAAGACCGGTCATTTATCTATTTTTGACTGGCATTATCAAGGCGTCTATTTCACCAAGGCGGAAAGGCAGCGCATGGATCGTGCGTGGGATGCGGCACAAACAAACGCCGGCAATCCGTATCAACTGGAAAACATCCGGCGTTCGCGGATCTCGTACCGGTTTTATAAAGCAAACCTTTGCGCAGATGAGTTTGGTATATTCAAACTTTCAAGACCGGCACAAAACAAAATATTATACAAAGACTTAGCAAAATACGGAATAACCAGATTGACGGAACACGGACCCTATACGCAAGACCCAAATTTTTTCCTCACACCTATTGAGTGGAAATAAGGAGAATACAATGAAAACAGAATTATTTAAGTATTCCATAACACCGGGCATTTTGCAGACAGGCAAAGCAACGTCCTTGACCATTAAGGCGCTTGAAACGCAGCTTGCTTTTTCGGATGATAGCGAATACAAAGTTGAAGTTTGGGGACTGACCCGGATAACGCACGGGGAATTCAGTCCGCATGATAACGCCTTCATAATAAAGCCGAAAGATGGAAAGATTGTCTTTTCTTACAGCTTTGACTTAGAGTCGGAGTATTTTGTTCGGGTATTTAAAGGAAACGAGCACAAGCACTTGTTACAACTATCGGTCTATGCGCTTGAGGACGATTTATATGCACTGCGCCCCTTAAAAGGTGACTTTCATATTCATTCCTGCCGTTCGGACGGTAGGGAGAGTCCGGCCGTTGTTGCGGCAAATTATCGGGCTGCCGGCTTCGATTTTATGGCGGTTACGGACCACCACCGTTACTTTCCATCAAAGGAAGCACAGGATGCCTACGCTGGGGTTCCGCTCGGGATGCAGATCCTCAACGGCGAAGAGGTCCATACACCCGACAACTATGTGCATGTGATTCATTTTGGCGGGGACAGCAGTGTGAACGAGTTGTTTGAAAATGACCAGGATAAATATTACGCCGATGTCCGGCACATTGCAGATACAAAGGATTTACCGTATGAGGACAAGTTCATCTATGCCGCAAATATGTGGGCCGTTGAAAAGATTCACGCAGTAAACGGTCTGGCTGTTTTTTGCCATCCGCACTGGATTAACAATACCTACAATGTGCCGGACAGCCTCTCAAGAGCCTTTCTCGAGAACGGCCTTTTTGACGCATTTGAAGTCATCGGTGGTCAATCGGCGCACGAAAACAATATGCAAACTGCTCTGTATCATCAGCTTCGCTCAGAAGGCGTAAGAATCCCGATTACAGGTGCGAGTGACTCGCACGGAACGATTAACCGTGGTCTCTTTAATAAGATGTATACGGTCGTTTTTACGCCTGATAACACAAGAGACAATATTATACAGGCGGTTAAAGATAGCATGAGCGTTGCGGTTGAAGTTTATGAGGACTCGGTCAACTACAGCGTGCACGGCAGTTACAGGCTCGTTTCATACGCGAGGTTCCTAATTGAAAATTACTTTACACTTACCGGGCAACTCTGTGCGGAAGAGGGAATTTTGATGCGCGCTCACACCCTTGGTGACAGCAGTGCGGCGGCGCGTCTTGCGCAGTTAAAACAAAGGACCGATGATTTTTATACGGTGTATGCCGGGAAATAAGGGGGAGCGTTATGTGGTATTATTGGGTTGCCGGAATCGCATTATTTTTGCTTGCGTTGTTTGTCGTAGCTGGGGTTATCGCTTTTAATATTGCAATTGCAAGACCAAAGCAAAAAAAGCCGCCGAAAGACGAACGCCGGCAGGCGAGGGAACTGATTAGAGAGAAGAACAACGCATACTTGTATTCACTTAATCCGGAAGATGTTTCGATTCAGTCAACAGACGGATTGAACCTTAAAGCTTGGTTTTTGCCGGCGATAAACAATAAAAAGAGATTTGTCATTTGCGTTCATGGCTACAAATGTAACGGCCCTGATGAGTTTAGCCATATGGTCCCGTTTTATCATGATGAGCTGCATTATAACTATCTCTTGCCGGATGACAGAGCGCACGGCAGAAGTGAAGGCAAATACATTGGGTTTGGTGCGCTGGACCATAAGGATATTTTGTAGTGGGTCGATTACCTGATTAACCGTTTCGGAAAGGATATAGAAATCATTCTGCACGGCATTTCCATGGGCGCGGCAACGGTGATGCTTGTAAACTCAGAAAATCCACCGGAGCAAGTGAAAATTATCATTGAGGACTGCGGCTTTACCAACGCGCACGAAGAAATAAGCAATACGCTCAAAGACATCATTCATTTTAATTTTACACCGTTGGTGTCGATGGCAAGCCTTGTCTGCAAGATGAAGGCAGGCTATTTCTTTAACGATGCCGATTGCATCGGAAAACTGCCGCTAGCAAAGAATCCGATACTCTTTATCCACGGCGGTGCAGATACCTTTGTGCCGACCGAAATGGGCATCAGACTGCACAAGGCTTGCACGGTACCAAAGGATTTATTTATTGTGGATGGCGCAGTTCACGCTTACAGCTATTATGATGCGCCCAAGGAGTATCAGCAAAAGGTAAAAGATTTTATCGTCAAACATATAGGCAGCTTATAACAAATTGGCTTGAAACGATTGCTAAAAAGCACAAAAGCCCTTGAAATCAAGGGCTTTTGTGCTTTGCTTTAGTCACTTTGGTGCCGGTGGCCGGGGTCGAACCGGCACGGTATCGCTACCACTGGATTTTGAGTCCAGCACGTCTGCCAATTCCATCACACCGACAAGTGCAAAAACAGTATAATCGATGGGATGTTAAAAATCAAGGCTTTGGATAAATATTTTATTAGGAACTTGCAAATAATTTGTTGCGGTTCGGTCTGCCGAATCCTTGACAAACAAGTCAATTAAATGTAAAATCTAAGGCAGTTAAAAACTTACTTATATAGTTTATAAAGGCTGAAAAGCTTGAGGTACAGGGGATTAACCGTAAAAAAGATGGAGGATGGATAATGAACGCAAGGAACATAATTGACCTCGATGACGTTTCACAAAGCGACCTTAGTGAGATCATCCGTTTTGCAGGTGTCATAAAAGAAAATCCATCCCATTATGTCGATTACTGTCATGGCAAAATTATGGCGACCTTATTTTATGAGCCATCCACAAGAACGCAAATGTCCTTTCAAACGGCTATGCTTCGTTTGGGGGGCAAACTGATTGGTTTTGACAACCCGGGCAATTCCTCCGTCTCAAAAGGGGAGAGCCTGAAGGACACCATTCGCGTAATCAGCAATTATGCGGACATCATTGTCATCAGGAACTCTTTTGAAGGCGCTGCGCTTGCGGCGTCCATGTTTTCTAAAAGTCCTGTTATAAACGCGGGCGACGGCGGACATCTTCATCCGACACAAACCTTGACGGACTTGGTTACGTTGTCGTATGAAAAAAAAAGGCTGGATAACCTGACCGTTGGCATTTGTGGGGACAATAAGAACGGTCGAACCGTTCACTCTTTGATAAAAAGTTTAGCCCAATACAAGAGCAATCGGTTCGTTTTAATATCCCCGCCCGAACTTCAGATTCCTCAATATGTCATTGAGTGCTTGAAAAAGAACGGTTGCGAATACTCTTTTTCTACCAGTCTCGAAGAATCAATAAGCGACCTTGATGTTTTATATATGACGAGGATTCAAAAAGAACGGTTTCCGACAGAAGCGGATTATTTAGCGCAAAAAGGTGTTTTTGTACTTGATGCAAAGAAAATGGCCGCGGCAAAGCCGGATTTAAGAGTTCTTCATCCGCTGCCGCGAGTGGATGAAATAACCCTGGAAGTCGATGACGACCCCAGGGCAAAGTACTTTGAACAAACGGAATACGGTATGTACGCGCGGATGGCCTTAATTATTAAGGTGCTTGAGAGCGGGCGAAGCGTACTGCCGGACAAGGTGCAAGATACACACCAAGTAAAATGCAGTAATTTAAGGTGCATTACACAAACCGAAACGTATCTGCCGAAGATCTTTAACGAGTCGGAAGGCAAGCTGTTTTGCAAGTATTGCGACCATTCTGTTGAGCCGTCTGCGATACAATAAGCGACGACAGAGATAGTTAACGCTCTGAACTAACGCTTCTGACCGACCACTGCCGAGTACTCTTGCGACAAAATAAAAAAAGACTGTCATTTCACAGTCTTTTCTCATGATTGAACCTTTTGATGTTTGCTATTAAACAGCGCGAGTGACTTTGCCGGAACGAAGGCAACGTGTGCAAGCATTAACCCTTTTGGGGGAACCGCTGACAACCGCCTTAACCCTTTTAATATTAGGCTTCCAAGTCCTGTTAGAACGCCTATGTGAGTGGGAAACCTTATTACCGAACGACACACCTTTGCCGCAGAAATCGCATTTAGCCATTTTCCGCACCTCCTTAAATCAATAACAGATGATATACTATCAGATTTTTTATAAAATTGCAAGAAAAATTTTTTATTTTTAGCCTATATCCTAAAATAATTTTAGCGTTCTTTAAAAACATACTTGCATTTAGAGTTCAAAAGATATATAATTATTCAAATCGAACATTTGTGCGAATAAGAGCGGAGGAATTGTAATGACAGATAAAAAAAAGGCATTGGAAAGCGCATTGCTTCAAATCGAAAAAGCGTTCGGCAAAGGTACCATCATGCGCCTGGGCCAAAATGAGGGTATGGCCATAGCGTCGATATCGACAGGCTCCATAACGCTTGACATAGCAACAGGTATCGGCGGTCTTCCGCGTGGCAGAATTATTGAAATTTACGGGCCGGAATCTTCCGGTAAAACAACACTTGCTTTGCATGTTGTTGCCGAGGCTCAAAAGCTTGGCGGCGAAGCGGCTTTTATTGACGCCGAGCATGCGCTTGACCCTTTATATGCGGGGAACTTAGGTGTAGATGTAGACTCCCTTCTTGTCTCCCAGCCGGACAACGGCGAACAGGCACTTGAAATAGCGGAAGCGCTGGTGCGTTCAAGCGCCGTGGATGTTGTGGTTATCGACTCGGTCGCCGCCCTTGTACCCCGTGCGGAAATTGAGGGTGAAATGGGGGATTCCCATGTGGGTCTGCACGCAAGGCTTATGTCCCAAGCGCTGCGCAAACTTGCCGGTGCCATTGCAAAATCTAATACCATCATCATCTTTATAAACCAGTTGCGTGAAAAAATAGGCATTTCCTACGGAAATCCGGAGACGACGACGGGCGGCCGCGCACTTAAATTTTATTCTTCGATAAGGATTGACGTTCGCCGTATCGAGCAGCTCAAGGGTGCGAACAATGAGTTCATTGGTTCCAGAACCAGAGCGAAAGTTGTGAAAAATAAAGTTGCTCCGCCATTCAAACAAGGGGAGTTTGATATTATGTACGGATTGGGAATTTCAAAGGAAGGCGAAATTCTTGATTTAGGCGTCCAGTTAGACATGATTAAAAAAAGCGGATCATGGTTTTCTTACGGAGATATCAGACTTGGCCAGGGCCGTGACAATGCAAAAGACTTTTTTATGCAGAATCCGGATGTTGCGGCCGAACTAGAAGCCCTCATCAGAGAAAATGCGGCAGAAGTTTTAGAACTCAGCAAAAAACGACCTGTAAAAGTGCCGGTGACGACGCAACCCGCCCCTGTGCGTGAAGAAACAACGAAAGCCGGCGCAAGAGCAAAGCTCGACATAGCGGTTGATGACGAAGACTAGAACTCATCTGCGTTTCATTACCCGGTTTTCCGGTTTGGGGTGACGATTCTAACATTATGATAATTACGGCAAAAAAAGGCAGAGGCACCAAAATGCATCTGTTTATTGATGACGAGTACAATTTTACAGTTACTGCCGATTTCTGGTTTTCTTCGGCATTTAACTCAGGTGACAGAGTAAACGAAGAAGAGCTAAGGTTATTCAAAGCAAAAGCAGAAGACCGCAAAGCCTTCAACAAAGCCCTGAACATTATCTGCCGGCGTGACCACAGCGAAAGAGAGCTGCAAGAAAAACTGTCAAAAACTGTTGATAAAGCATCCGCTGTAGCGGCTGTGAAAAAAGCGGCAGATTTGGGACTAGTTAATGATGAGTCTTTTGCTGAAAAATATGCACAAGAACTTTTTTCCAGAAAAGGCTACAGTCCCGCTAGAATTCGTATGGAACTTCTTCGCAAAGGGATTTCGCGCGACCTTGCGGACAGAGTTGCCAATGGGATAGAGTTTAACCCACAAGAGCGAATTGCTGAGCTGCTAAGCAGCCGATTTGTGCGTCAAATCGCCGATGAAAAAGGCAGGGAGCGCACCTGCAACTCGCTTGCCAGGCTTGGGTACAGTTATTCGGATATCCGAAACGCAATGAGAGAAATCGATATAGAGCTGCCGTCGGATGATGATTAGTATACAAAATATTTATTTTACATTAAAGGCAGGAGTTTGTTTATGCCGTATAGAATCGGATTGATATCGCTTGGATGTTCAAAAAATCAGGTGGATGCAGAGATTATGCTTGCCGCTCTTGATAAGGACGGTTTTGAAATCGTCGATTATTTAGACGGAGCAGACGCGGTGATCATCAATACCTGTGGGTTTATTGATGATGCAAAAAGAGAGTCCATAGAAAACATCCTTGAAGTTGTGCAGTTGAAAAACGAAGGTACGGTTGGTTCAATCATTGTGACCGGCTGTCTGTCACAGCTGGTTAAAGACGAGATTTTTAAAGAGATTCCGGAAGTTGACGCTGTTTTTGGAATAGGAGCCAATGCGGATATAGCCGCTCTGGTCCGCAGTGTGGTTGAAGGTGAAAAATTGTCGCTTTTTCCATCACGAAAAGGCCTACCGTTAAACGGCGACAGAGTTTTAACAACACCGGAGTACTGGGCATATTTAAGGGTAGCAGACGGCTGCTCAAACTGTTGCAGCTATTGTACGATTCCTGCTATCCGCGGTGGATTTAGAAGCCGTGAATTGGAAGACCTTCTTGATGAAGCAAAATGTTTGGCCGATAAAGGCGTAAAAGAGCTAATCCTTATCGCTCAAGATACAACGAGTTATGGTCTGGATTTATATGGGCGGCTTGCTTTGCCCGAACTTCTTGAAAAGTTGAGCGCAATCCCCGGCATTCAGTGGTTGCGCCTGATGTATTGTTACCCCGACAAGGTTACGAATGAGCTAATTGAAACAATTGCCAATAACCCGAAAGTGCTGCACTATATCGATTTGCCTATTCAACACATTGACGACAGCATTCTAAACGCAATGAATCGAAAAACTTCAGAGGAAGAAATAAAAAATCTGCTGCATAACATTCGCACAAGAATACCGGATATGGTTATCAGAACAACCGTTATTACCGGCTTCCCCGGTGAAGGGGAAGATGAGTTTGAGCATCTTGCAGTATTTTTAAAAGAAACCGCTTTTGATCGTCTCGGTTGTTTTGCGTTTTCACCGCAAAACGGAACACCGGCTTTCGACATGCCGGGGCAAGTTGATGAAAAAACAAGTCAACACCGTGCGGAACTCATCATGCAAGACCAATATGAGACGATGAACGCTATCAACGAAAAACAAGTCGGCAAAACTTTCAAAGTTCTTGTTGAAGGGTACGATAACTATACAGACAGCTATTATGGCCGCTCCTATATGGATGCGCCGGAAATAATAGATTGTTCCATACTCTTTACATCACCGGAAAGTCTTGACGAAGGCGATTTTGTTGAGGTGGAAGTTTTTGATGTATCCGATTATGACCTATTGGGCAAGACTGTAGATTAATCAACGTTTACGGAAAGGGTGATTTCTCTTTGAACACACCCAACAAACTAACCATTTCACGAATGTTAATAACCCCTATTTTTTTGGCTGTCATACTATGGAACACGCCACATCGTTTTTTGTTTGCCGTTATTGTGTTTTCAATAGCGGCAATAACAGATACCATTGACGGTAAATTAGCCCGTAAACGAAATGAAATAACGGTTTTTGGCAAACTTCTGGACCCGGTGGCAGATAAAATGCTCACAACGGCTGCTTTGCTTGCCTTTATGCATTTGGGGTGGTGCAGTGTTTGGATTGTTTTTATTGTCCTTACAAGGGAATTTATTGTCACATCTATCCGTCTTATTGCTTTATCGCAAGGCGTAGTAATTCCGGCGAATATTTGGGGCAAACTCAAGACGGTCAGTCAAATGACATTTACGATTGTGATTATGTTGCTCGCAGAGCTCGATAAAACATTCGATTTATTCGGTAAGACCATATCGATAGAATTCTCTTTGCTGTCAAACTTACTGCTCGGGATAACGGCGTTTCTCGCGAGCGTCTCGGGGGTCATTTATATTCTTCAGAGTCGAAAATCAATTGATTATTCCAAGTAATCGGTCCATTATGAAGGGCCTTATGATCGATTCGCAAATATAATTTTCGTTAAAATAGGATGCATTTTCGTTTATTATAGGTTATAATATAAAAAACATTTTATTAAATGCATTCAACGAGAAAAGTAACCGGCAAAACACGCAGCAGAGAGGGAATTATTTGCTGAAAGATTCCTTGCGTTTAACCGGTGAAATGCACTCGCCAGCAATCGGGGGGAAAAGTGATGAGTATCCCCGGGCGGTCGGCGCCGTTATCGCCAAAGAATTATAAGCCGGAGTGGAACTGCGTTCAATCGCCTCCGCCGCCTGTAAAGGCGGTGCGTGGTTAATTTTATGGAGGTGGCGCATATATTGAAGCGATTGCGTGAAGATATTGCTTGTGTTCAGGCGAGAGATCCTGCTGCCCGTTCCGCGATTGAGGTGTTTTTGCTTTACCCGGGGCTCAAGGCAATCAGGGCACATCGAAAAGCCTTTTGGTGTTTCAACCACCGACTTTTCTTTCTCGCCCGCTGGATATCACAAAGGGCTGTTCAAAAAACCGGGATAGAAATTCACCCAGCGGCCCAAATCGGTCATCGTTTGTTTATTGACCATGGCAATGGCGTAGTTATAGGGGAAACAGTGGTTATCGGTGATGATGTGACCATTTACCAAGGCGTTACCCTGGGTGGTACAGGGAAAGACATCGGCAAACGCCACCCGACCATTGGCAATCATGTGACAATAGGAGCCGGCGCAAAAATATTGGGTCCCTTTAAGGTTGGCGATAATTCGGTTATTGCTGCCGGTGCTGTCGTTTTGCAAGAAATCCCACCGAACTCTACCGCAGTCGGTGTACCGGCAAGGGTAGTAAAGCGTGACGGCAAACGAATTGACGACCTTGACCAGGTTCACATACCGGACCCGGTAGCACAAGAGTTTAGCAGACTGATAACGAGAATTGAAAATCTTGAAAAAGAAATGAACAGGGCGGAGGAAAACAAAAATGCGCATTTATAACACTTTAACCCGAGAAAGAGAAGAACTTAAAACGATTACCGACGGTGAGGTCAAAATATACGCCTGCGGTCCGACGGTATATAATTTTATTCATATCGGCAACGCAAGGCCACTGTGTGTTTTTGATGTTTTACGCAGGTACCTGGAATACAGGAATTATAAAGTAACCTTCGTACAAAACTTTACGGATATTGATGATAAGATTATTAAAAGCGCAAATGAAGAAGGTCTGAAATTCAGCGACATAGCCGAAAAATTTACCGAAGAGTATTGGACAGACGCAAAAGGGCTCAATGTGCGGGAGGCTACTTTTCACCCGAAAGCGACTGATAACATCAATGAGATGATTGATATCATTGCGAGCCTTGTGGAAAAGGGCTGCGCCTATGAGGTCGATGGAGATGTTTACTTTAGCCCTTCAAAATTTGCAGAATACGGCAAACTGTCGCATCAGCCGTTGGAAGACTTGGAGTCGGGTGCACGCATTATGACGGGGGACGTCAAGCGTGAACCGATGGACTTCGCTCTGTGGAAGTCAGCAAAACCGGGCGAGCCCTTTTGGGAATCTCCTTGGGGTAATGGCAGACCGGGCTGGCATATCGAGTGTTCAGCCATGGTTCGTCGCTATTTGGGCGAAACGATTGATATTCACTGCGGTGGGCAGGACTTGATTTTCCCGCATCATGAGAACGAAATTGCACAAAGTGAGTGCTGCAACGGCGTGCCTTTTGCGCACTATTGGATGCACAACGGATATATCAATGTGGATAACCAAAAGATGTCAAAATCCGTAGGCAATTTCTTTACAGTGCGTGACGTGGCGGAAAAATACGGCTATGAGCCTATCCGCTATTTGATGATTTCGTCCCACTACAGAAGCCCGGTTAATTACAGCTATGATATTATTGAGCAAAGTAAAGCGTCACTGAACCGTCTGTACACAAGTAGGGACAACCTGGATTTCGCCGAAAAGAATGCGCCCGAAACTGCGGCAGATTCCAATTCTGAACTCATAAACTTGTTGGACAGCCGACGCGTGCAATTTATTAAAGCAATGGATGATGACCTCAACACCGCTGATGGGCTTGCGGCTATATTTGAACTTGTTAGGGATATCAACACTCAGATCATTGACAACAGAGCATCAAAGAAAGTCTGCCGCCATGCGATGCTGGTTTTTGACGAGTTGTGCGACGTGCTCGGCATACTTTATAAACGCTCTTCCGGCAGCCTTGATGAAAAGGTGGAAGCCCTTATAGAAGCCAGAACTGCGGCGCGTGAAGCGAGGAACTGGGCGGAAGCGGATAGAATCAGGGATGAACTAAAAGAAATGGGCATTACGCTTGAAGACACCGCTCAGGGGATCAAATGGCACAAAAAGAGCTAAGCGTGATCTAAAGGAAGGACTTTGCGAAAGGGAGCTGAAGCATGAAAAACGTGTTGAATAATTATCACCCTTTTGCTGCTTTTTTGCCTTTTGCTGCCGCTATCGTTTTTTCAATGCTTAGCTTCCACCCGGTGTATTCGGCAATATCCTTACTCTGTTCTATCGTTACGGCATTAAAGATAAACGGCACAAAAGCGCTGCAGCTTACGCTTCGATTTTGTTTGCCAATCTTCCTTTTGACAGTTCTGATAAACACCGCTTTTAATAAAAACGGGATGACGGTACTGTTTTACGTGGGGGATCGGCCGATTCTTTATGAAGGTTTACTGTTCGGCCTTTGCTCCGCCGCAGCACTCAGTTCTGTGTTACTATGGTTTTCCTGCTATTCAACCATCATCGACAGCGAGAAGTTTCTGTTTCTTACAAGTCGTATTTCTCCCACTGCGGCTTTGCTTGTGTCGATGACGCTGGGACAAATCACCTTAATGCGTAAGAAAATCGAGGAAATTGACGATGCCCAAACCGGCATTTACGGTGAAGAGCGCAAAGAGTTTAAACAAAAGCTGAGGCTTGCGATGCTTAAAATATCCGTTCTACTCAGTTGGTCGATGGAAGATTCTGTGCAGACCGCAGACTCCATGCATTCCCGTGGGTATGGCACAGGCAGAATGACCAAAATGAATCCGTATGTTTTCAGTAAAAAAGACTATTGGCTTTTGTCAACAACAGTCCTGCTCCTTACACCAACCCTACTGTTTATTATGGCGGGCAAAGCCACCTTTGTGTTTTATCCGATAACGGAATCTGTTCAATTCGACGCGATCTCTATTGCGGCGTATCTTTTTTATTTTATTTTGCTTGCTTTGCCTTTACTCGTTGAAATGAAGGGGGCCGTTAAATGGCATTATTACATATCCAAGGTTTAAATTTTTCATATCCAAATGAAACGGCTTTTGCCTTAGCAGATATAAACCTTGAAGTGCAAAGAGGCGAATTTTTACTTCTTTGCGGCCCGTCCGGGTGTGGAAAAACGACTCTTTTACGTCACATAAAACCTTTTCTGGAGCCGTTAGGGAAAAAAAGCGGCACAGTTGTTTTTAGCGGCGTTGAAACCGACCGTTTAGAAGAACGGGAAGCAGCGGCGAAAATCGGCTTAATCATGCAAAAGCCGGAAAGTCAAATCGTGACGGAAACTGTACGGCACGAATTAGCGTTTGGACTGGAGTGTCTTGGACTTGAGCCTCCCTTCATTGCGAAAAGAATTGCCGAAACGGTATCTTATTTCGGGATAGAAGAATTGTACAACAAAAAGAATAATGAGCTTTCAGGCGGTGAAAAACAACTTGTCAGTATTGCCGCGATTACGACAATGCGCCCGGAACTGATTCTGCTTGACGAGCCGGCTTCTCAGCTTGACCCGATAGCTGCCCGCAATCTTTATGACTTACTCATGCGTATGAATACCGAACTTGGCATAACGGTGATTTTATCCGAACACAGGATTGAGGATGTTTTTTCAGTTGCCGGCAGAGTGGCTGTGATGAATCAGGGTAAGCTCATTTGCCAAAAGACCCCCAAACAAGCGGCGGTTTTTATGGCGGGATCCGATGATGAAAAGATTAGGGCCATGTTACCCATACCGGCCAAAATATATAAAGATATCTCCTCTTTGGCAACACCAAGCGAAGATGAAAAACGCTCGTCGATGAAAGCATCAACTTCTCTCACTGAAATACCTGTAACCGTTCGTGATGTTAAACCCTGGTTTGAGACAATGGCGAACGAGCATCTATCTTTGCCTATAAATAACAACAAAATATCGGTTTCTGCCGGTAGCGTAACCAAAGGCACCAAGAGTATAAAAGATAAATTTAAAAGCCGTCAAGACTACCTTATAGAACTAGATTCTTTGTATTTCCGTTTTGAAAAAAACACGGAAGATGTTATTCGTAATTTATCTTTAAAGATAAATAAAGGCGAAATTCTTAGCATCGTGGGTGGGAACGGCGCAGGAAAAACGACATTGCTCAGATTAATCTGTGGGATAATCAAACCCTACAGCGGTAAAATAAAGTTTTCGGAAAATAGGCATAATATTGCTTATCTGCCGCAAAACCCGCAAAGCATGTTTGCTTATGACACTGTACTCGAAGATTTACAGAATGTTGAAGGCGGCCTGACCGGGGCACAGCGTTTTTTGAAATCAACCGGACTTACTGCCGCAAAAGATAACATCATTTCACCTGAACTTCAATCCATCATAGACAAGCTTGGCATACAGGCGATAATTAACAAACATCCGTTTGATCTAAGCTTTGGCGAACTCCAAAGAGCGGCTTTGGCAATGCTGCTTTTAAAGACACCAAATGTCCTTTTGCTTGACGAACCCACAAAAGGGCTGGATACCTTTACAAAAAAGAAAATAGCCGAATTGTTAAAATCGCTTTGTGCCGAAGGCTTGACGGTCGTGGCCGTAACGCATGATATTGAGTTTGCTGCGGAGTATTCACAAAGTTGTGCGATGCTGTTTGATGGCAGGATTCTGAATGTGGAGACACCCGAAAAGTTCTTTAGCGGGAACATGAGCTACACGACAGTTGCGCACAGAATTGCCGGCAATATATTTTCTGAAACAATCACCTGCGAGGAAGTGAAAACGAAATGGAAAGAATACGCAATAAAAAACTAACCGCTGCCGTGACTGCCTTTGCGGTGGTTGCTTGTGTGGTTCTGCTTGTTCTTTATGTTTTAAAAAATAAATCAGGGTATGCCTTGGTCTCCGTAGTGATGATCTCTTTGTCTATTGTTCCGTTTTTTTTAAGTTTTGAGCGGCGAAAACCAAAAGCAAGAGATATAGTTCCTATCGCGGTAATGGCGGCGCTTGCCACTGTCGGTAGAATTGCGTTTGCAATGGTTGCGGGCGTTAAACCCACAACGGCCATTGTCATCATTTCCGGAGTTGCATTTGGACCGCAGGCCGGGTTTTTAACAGGCGCTGTTTCGGCCCTTGCATCCAACTTTTTTTTTGGGCAGGGCGCATGGACACCGTGGCAGATGCTTGCTTGGGGACTTTGCGGACTTTTTGCCGGGATGTTTAAAAATATCGGTGCTATAAAAGGCACAAAATCACTCATTCTGTACGGCGTCTTAGCCAGCATGATGTTTGGACTGATTATGAATGGCTGGCATATTATCGGCTTTGTAAGCCCTATTACAGCCGGGGCCGTTATAACGACTCTTGTGGCAAGCTTTTATTATGATTTAGTTCATGTGATTTCCACAGCAGTGTTTCTTTTGCTACTTGGCAATATGTGGCTTAAGAAACTTGCAAGAGTTAAAGATAAATTTGGCGTTATGCAAACAGGCTGAAGATATAGTCTGCTTTTTCGCGGCCACACTTGCCCTTACAGGTGATTTGCTTTACAATATGATTTGTTTTACTTTACTTATTCACACCTTTCCGGAGGGATGTTAGATTGACACAAATAAAGAACAACATAAAAGTATCCGTGCCGGAAGAAGAGATGGAAAAGCAGCGGGAATACGCGGCGCTTACAAAATCGATTTTACACGCTCGCAATGCTTCAAAACAACCCCTGGCTTTTGTTAGAACCTTTGGTTGTCTGGCCAATATCTCGGACTCCGAACAAATAAAAGGCATGTTAATGGATATGGGGTACGTGCTCACTGAAACCGTTGAAGAAGCAGATTTTGCTATTTTTAATACTTGTGCTATTCGTGAACATGCCGAAGATCGAGTTTTTGGAAACATCGGCGCTTTGAAACCTCTTAAACAAAAGAAACCTCAGATGTTTATCGCTCTTTGCGGTTGCATGATGCAGCAAGAGCACATTGTTGAAAAAATTAAAAAAAGTTATTCTTTCGTTGACCTTGTTTTTGGACCGCATGTGTTACACAAACTTCCGGAGTTTTTGTATACCGCAATGAACGAAAGGCAAAACAGATATGAAATTTCTCAAACGGATGGTTTGATTGCCGAAGGGGTCACACGGCATCGAGACAGCGCTTTTAAAGCATGGCTACCGATTATGTACGGCTGCGACAATTATTGCAGCTATTGTATAGTTCCATATGTTAGGGGCAGAGAAAAAAGCAGAAAATTTGAAGATGTGATGGAAGAGGCAAGAGCGCTCGTTGCGTTAGGTTATAAGGAAATTACGCTCATCGGTCAAAATGTCAATTCATACGGGAAAAACATGTATGCGGACATTGATTTTTCAAAATTGTTGGAAAGTATCAATGCGATTGAAGGCGATTTTCTCATTCGATTTATGACTTCTAACCCCAGAGATTGTAGCCCTCGGCTTCTTGATACGATGGCCGCCTGCGAAAAAGTTGCAAAACATCTCCATCTTCCGTTTCAAAGCGGGAACAACAGAGTGCTCAAAGCCATGAACAGAGGCTATACGCGAGAAAATTATATAGAACTTATTGAATACGCCTTTCGTGTTATGCCGAACTTGTCCGTTACAAGCGATGTTATCGTCGGATTTCCGGGCGAAAGTTATGAAGAGTTCTGCGATACACTGTCACTCGTAAAGCAAATACGGTTTACTTCTTTGTATACCTTCATTTATTCAGCCAGAGAAGGAACCGCTGCGGCAACGATGCAAGACAATGAAACCCGTGAAGAAAAAGTCAGCCGGTTTACAGAACTTACAACGTTACAAGAAGGAATTGCAAGAGATAGAACCGCATCGATGGTCGGTAAAACTTTCAGAGTGTTATGCGAATCGGAAAACAAGCCGGGTTCAGGCGTGCTGACGGGGCGAACACAAGGCAATGTTATCATAGAATTCCCGGCGGCACTCAAGCACATAGGGGATTATGTAGATGTGCTTGTAACCGAGGCAAAGACCTGGATTCTCAAAGGAATCCCGGTAAACAACAGGTAAAACCGTTAAGACTATTTTGTTTTGTCATCTTTAAAAAGATTGATATAAAATTATAACTTAAGGAGAAAAAGACATGGATCTAATTCAAATGGCAAGGGAACTCGGCGCGGCAATACAGCAGGATGAAAGATATTTGGCGCTTGCAAAGGCAAACGCAGCCAATGAAGCCGACGAAGAACTCAACAACTTAATCGGCGAAGTGCAGATGATTCAGACGTCCTATCAAAACGAGGCCGGAAAAGAAGACGCGGACAATGAAAAACTCGAAGCGTTCGACAAGCGTTTTTCCGAGGTTTACAACAAGGTTATGACCAATACAAACATGCAAACTTTTCAAGAGGCCAGACAGGCTATTGATGATTTAATGAAAGAAATCACCGGCATTTTGGGCCTTTGTATCCGTGGCGAAGATCCCGCTACATGCGTGCTTGAACCGGAACAAGGCTGTGAAGGCGGATGTTCCTCCTGCGACAGTCACTGCGAATGATTTAATCGGCGGGTATTTGGTTGCAAGGAGAAATTATGGCAGAGATTACCCCAATGATGAAACAGTATTTTGAGATAAAAGAGCAGTATGCTGACACCATTCTGCTTTTTCGTCTCGGCGATTTCTATGAAATGTTTTTTGATGACGCCAAGCTGGCTTCACGGGAGTTGGAGCTGGTCTTAAGGGGACGCGACTGGGGGCAGGAAGAACGCGCCCCCATGTGCGGTGTCCCTTTTCACAGTGCCGATTCCTATATCGCGCGCCTCGTTGCAAACGGCCACAAGGTTGCAATCTGTGAACAAATTGAAGACCCCGCACTCGCAAAAGGGCTGGTACAACGCGATGTGGTCAGGGTTTTAACCCCGGGCACCGTAATCGAAAGCAGCATGCTCGAAGAGGGACGCAATAATTACTTGGCCTGCGTTTATTTTAATTTGGATAAAGCGGGGGTCTGTTTTGTCGATGTTTCTACGGGAACGCTGCATTTGACCCAGCTTGCCGCCCCCGGCCTGATGATGAAAATTATCAATGAACTTGGCCACTACAGACCTTCGGAGATTATTTGTAACAACGACGCGGCTTTGGTAAAAAAAATTAAAGAATATATGAATACCGTGAAAGAGACGGTTCTCGAAACACGTACGGAAGAAGATTTCGATTATACTTCGTGTTCAAAGACAATCTTGGCACACTTCCAAGCGGAAAACCTCGACAAACTGGGGCTTGAAAGTTTTGCGGAATCCGTTTGTTCGGTAGGCTGCGCTCTTGCTTATTTGCGAGAGGTTCAAAAGTCGGATTTAAAAAATATTAACAGGTTAGATTTTTATAACGATATCCAGTTTATGCGGTTGGATGTCTCTGCTCGGCGCAACTTAGAACTTGTTGAAACCATACGAAACAGGGAAAAAAAGGGCTCGCTGCTCTGGGTGCTGGACAAAACCAAGACCTCTATGGGCAAAAGACTGTTGAGAAACTGGCTTGAACAGCCATTACTCAATTTAGCAAAGATTATAAAGCGGCATAACGCTGTCGGAGAGTTGTATGCCAATTCGGTTATAAGGCAAGATGAAATGATATTGCTTTCAAGCGTTCATGACGTGGAACGACTGATGGCCCGTATTGTTTACGGTACTGCCAACGCAAAAGAGATAAGAGCTTTGCTCACAACTATAAAAGTGTTGCCGCAGATACGCGAACCTCTGGAGCGGTGTAAAGCCGTCATGCTGTCTGATACTTACAAAGACATGGATTTGTTGGATGATGTTGAGGCGCTGATTGACAACGCCATTGCCGAAGATCCACCGTTTACTGTCAGAGAAGGCGGAATGATTAAAGACGGCTATAACGCCGAGCTTGACTCATTAAGAGCGATTTCCGACGACGGCAAGGTTATTATTGCATCGATTCAAAGCAAGGAACAAGAAAGAATCGGTATTAAAAAGCTAAAAATCGGTTACAACAGGGTGTTTGGTTACTATATTGAAATACCAAATTCTTTCAAAGACTCGGTTCCCGATGAATATATACGCAAACAAACATTGGTCAATTGTGAGCGATACATCACACAGGAACTCAAAGACCTTGAATCGAAGGTGCTCGGCGCACAGGAGCGGATTGTCAAGTTGGAGTATGAACTGTTTGATGATGTCCGAAAACAGATTGCCGGGCAGTATAACAGAATTCAAAAAACAGCCGGCGCATTGGCCACGCTTGATACGCTGTGCTCACTCGCTCAAGTGGCTGCCGCAAACAACTATGTTTGCCCCGACATGAGCAAAGGGGCTGAAGTTGAAATAAAAGACGGCAGGCACCCTGTTGTCTAATTAATGCTGGATGCAGCTCCATTTGTGCCCAACGACACAAACTTGGACTGTGCGGACAACCGATGTGCAATCATTACAGGGCCTAACATGGCAGGTAAATCAACATATATGCGACAAGTGGCTTTAATAGTTCTTATGGCTCAAATTGGGAGCTTCGTGCCGGCTTCCGGTGCCAGGGTTGGTATTGTTGACAGCATTTTTACAAGAATCGGCGCATCGGATGATTTATCGGCCGGGCAGTCTACTTTTATGGTCGAAATGAGCGAGGTTGCTCAAATACTCGAAAATGCAACCGCCGGCAGTTTGATTATTTATGACGAAATCGGAAGAGGCACATCGACATTTGACGGTATGAGTATTGCAAGGTCCGTACTCGAATACACAGCTGACAAAAAAAAGCTGGGTGCAAAAACGATGTTTGCGACGCATTACCACGAACTGACCGAATTGGAAGAACAAATCGAAGGCGTAAAAAACTATAATATTGCCGTGAAAAAGAGAGGCGATGAGATTACGTTCTTACGACGGATTGTAAGGGGCGGTGCGGATGAGAGTTATGGGATTGAAGTGGCAAAGCTTGCCGGTGTACCCAATGCGGTTGTCAGCAGAGCAAAAGTGATTTTAAAGGATTTGGAAGCGAACGATAACAGGCCAACCACACAGCACAAAAACTTGCTTTGCGAGCCGGAAGAAGCACAGGTATCCTTCCATTCGAACGCAGCAGGGTCCGTTATAGACAAGCTGAAAAAAATGGACATTAATACTTTAACACCCATTGAGGCTATGGGTATCCTTTACGAACTGGTGAGAGAGGCTGAAGGCATATGAACAAGATTAATATACTTTCAAGACAAGTCGCCGAGCTTATTGCCGCGGGCGAAGTTGTGGAGCGCCCTGCCTCCGTCGTTAAGGAAATAATGGAAAACGCTATTGACGCAGGTGCGTCATCGGTTACCATTGAGATAAAAAACGGTGGCATAACATTTATAAGGATTACCGACAACGGGTCGGGGATTGCTAAAGATGATGTGGCGAATGCGTTTAAAAGCCATGCGACAAGTAAAATAAGTTCGGCACTTGACCTTGATGCTATATCAACACTAGGCTTCAGGGGGGAAGCTCTCGCATCCATCGCCGCTGTTGCAAAAGTGGACTTGCTAACCAAAACGGCCGATGAAGAACATGGGACACGCTATTGCATTGAAGGCGGCGAACAGGTTTTGCTGGATGATGCGGGGAGTCCCAAAGGAACAACTTTAATTATTCGAGACCTGTTTTTCAATACACCGGCACGCATGAAATTTTTAAAAAAAGATGTTTCTGAAGCAAATGCGGTTGCGGGTGTTGTTGACAGAATTGCATTGTCGCACCCTGAAGTGGCCGTAAGGTTTATCAGAGACGGCAAACAAACCCTCTTAACACCCGGAGACGGGGAGTTAATGAATGCAATTTACAGCATCTTCGGCAAAGAGTTTGCCAACAGCCTTATTCCTGCGCAGTATGCACTAGAAAACATAAAGGTCAGCGGATATGTATCTAAGCCGCTTTCCGCTCGCCCCAACAGAAGCATGCAGTTTTTCTTTTTGAATGGCAGGCTTATTAAAACAGTCACAGGAATGACCGCTTTGGGCGAGGCCTATAAAAACGCAATAATGGTCGGCAAATTCCCGGCTTGTGTTTTGAATATAGAAATAGCACCCGATATGGTGGATATCAATGTCCATCCCTCAAAAATCGAAGCAAGGTTTGTCAATGAGAGACAGCTGTTTAACGTTATTCATTATTGTGCAAAAAATGCCATCGGTACGGGGGATACCAGGCCGAATATTGAATTGACCCGGGCGGCAGCGGCGCAATATATCCATACGGTGGAACAAGTACAGCAAATGAGTTTACCTGTAAAAAATGAGAATTTTTGGGTGCAGAAACCGTCCGAAGGCAAAAGTGTCGGACGCATAAACATAGACATTAATCCCGATGACGAAACCGAGGCTTTGGGTATAAATATAGTTGATAGTCCGAAAGAGAAAACCTTTCTCTCTGCCGCAGTCTCGGAGGAAGAGGAAGTTTATGACCCGTCACAGGAGACGGTGAAAACACTTGATACGAAAGAAGCACAAGGCGAGGAAAAAAGCATTGTTTTAGAAAAAGAACACAAGCGTTTGAGCGACCTTGAGCAAGAGACCAAAACGCCCCAGCAACCTCCTGTAAACGACGAACCCGTTCAATTAATCGGAGAAATATTCAACACTTATATCATCGCGCAAATCAAGGATAAAATAATAATCATCGATAAACACGCCGCCCACGAGCGGATAATTTATAACAGACTGATAGCCGAAAAAAAAGAAGATTCACAGCAGCTATTGCTGTCGCCGATTACCGTAACGCTCAGCAAAGAAGAATATTCCGCAGTATTGGAACATTTAGATATATTTAAACAAGCTTGTTTCGAAATTGAGGATTTTGGTCAAGGCATGCTTATCGTGCGGGAATGTCCAATGATGATAGAGGTCGGAGACATCCCGAACATTATCATTGAGATTGCCGGTAATCTACTGACCAATAAAACAAACGTTGGATTAGATAAATTGGAGAGTCTTTACCAATCCATTGCTTGCCGTGCCGCTATCAAGGCCGGGGACTTCACATCGGATTTCGAAAAGAAGCGCTTTGTGGAACACTTATTGAAAACACCGGATATTCGCTACTGCCCTCATGGCAGACCCGTATACATAGAGATGAAACGCAGCGAACTTGAAAAGAACTTTGGCAGGTCATGAACACACGGGAGGGATTAAGAATGGGGAAAATCCCTGTTGTTGCGGTAGTCGGTCCGACCGCATCAGGCAAATCAACGCTTGGTATTGAGCTTAGTAAAAAATTAAACGGAGAGGTCATATCAGCGGATTCCATGCAGATATACAAAAAAATCAGCATTGCGACTGCAAAACCGGCTGCTGACGAGATGCAAGGCGTTCCTCATCATCTTATTGGTATTATTGAACCGGAAGAGAACTTCAGCGTTGTACAGTTTTGTGCATTGGCAGAAGATTGTATCAATCAAATAACAAAACGCGGCAAGGTCCCCGTGATTGTCGGCGGAACGGGGCTGTATGTCGATGCGTTGCTTAATA
The DNA here is from genome assembly GCA_012728445.1 of Clostridiales bacterium. Classification (GTDB taxonomy): domain Bacteria; phylum Bacillota; class Clostridia; order Oscillospirales; family Acutalibacteraceae; genus UBA1447. Next base: position 25,013 of record JAAYFA010000146.1, read on the forward strand.
ACATTGCGTTTCCGGATACGAAAACAGATAGGTTGTTACGTGAAAACTTGCGCCTGAAGGCACAGCAGCAAGGCGCAAAAGCCTTACATGATGAGCTGATGGGTGTTGATTTTGAAACGGCAACCAGTATCCACCCGAACGATACCGGCCGAATAATCAGAGCGCTTGAACTGTACCATACGACAGGCGAAAAACCGTCCGTTCACACGCGCTTATCAAAGCTACAGTCTTCCCCCTATATGCCTGTGATGATTGGGCTGAATTTCAGAAACAGAGCGCTTTTATATGAGAGAATTGACCGCCGAGTTGACGAAATGGTCGAAAAAGGTCTTCTTGAAGAGGCAAGTATGTTTTATAAAACCTATCAATCCGGCACATCACAGCAAGCGATTGGATATAAAGAGTTTTTCCCGTATTTTGAAGGAGAAATCAAGCTTGCCGATGCACTTGAAAAGTTAAAGCGTGAAACCAGACGTTACGCTAAAAGACAGCTTACGTGGTTCAGAAAAAACGAAAAGACTCGTTGTCTCTTTGCAGATGATTATTTGACACAGGCTGAACTTACCGCAGCGGCTCTTCGTATGATTGATGAAAGCAACGTTTTAAGAGGCGAGACAGAATATGAAAAAGAGTAAGAAAAGAATAATCCTTTCGGCCATTGCAGTGCCGTTTATTTTGCTTTTTATTTACGGTGTGTTCGGTAGTAACGATAGCTCCGTAAAAACAGAAGTTGTGTACGAAAAAATGTCTTTTACTTCGATCAATACCCGAGTATTTGTTGTCAGAGATGAAAAGGTGATTGGCAAGGAGACATCTGCAACGGCAATACCTTTAATAAAAGACGGTTCTAAAGTAGCAAAAGGGGATCTGTTTTCTATTATTTGTGACAACACAGAAGATGCTTCTGCATATTTAGAAGCGGAAAGAATTAAAGAGAATATTGCGCGGTATGAGCAATTTAGCAATAAACAGAGTTTAAGCGTAATTGATATAGAGAAGTTGGACAAAGAAATCGATTTGATTTTTGCCAATATGCTGGACTCTGCAAACAAACAAAATTTTAGCGATTACACCGAGTTTGCGGATAGTTTAAAAGATAATCTAACCAACAGACAAATAGCGGTTGGTGTGCAAAACATCGATGTTGATGCAAAGATCGCTGCTTTGAAGCTAAAACTCGCGGAGCTTGAGGTAAAGGAACTATCAACCAGAAAGCTTTTTTCCGAACACGCAGGGTATTTTGTCAGCAAAACGGACGGAAACGAAAATACAATCCCTTTCAATAATTTTGAAAACATCACCGCGGCTGAGATTGAACAGGCAATTTTCGGCGTGAATAATGTAGCTATAGCAGAAACGTCGGGAAAGATAATTACCGGCTTTAATTGGTATTTACTTGCTGCTATTAACAATGCCGAGATAGGCGAGCTTAAAGTTGGGGATAAAAAAGAGATTCTGGTTGGTAAAAACGCAGAGGTTGCTTTACGCGCGACGGTGTATTCCATAAACCGTTTATCCGGCGATAAGACATCGGTTTTGTTCGTGTGTAATCAAATGAACGAAACATATGCGCACTTGAGGGCTGAAGATGCTCAGATTGTAATGAGCAGATATACCGGGTATAAGATTAGCAACACAGCAATAAGAACAAAAGACAACGTCAAAGGCGTCTATGTCGTAAGAAACAATGTTGTTGTTTTTCGAAAGCTGAATATTTTGGAATCGCAGGAAACCTACAGTATAGCGGAAATACCACCGAACAAACCGGATAACGAAGGATATAAAAATATTAAGCTTTATGATGAAATTATTGTGGAGGGAAAAAATCTTTATGAAGGAAAAGTTGTCAAGAGATAAGCGGATGTCTTCCATTGAAGAGAATATTAAGTATATGAACAACAATGTTGCGGCAGCTGCTTTGGCATCCGGAAGGAAGCCGGAAGATATACAGGTTATGGCTGTAACGAAGACAGTTGAGCCGCTTTATATTAATCACGCAATTTCGTGCGGAATCAAGCTTATCGGTGAAAACCGCGTTCAAGAATACCTCGGCAAAGTCGACTCACTTGTTGTCGGCGACTGGGAGGCACATCTAATCGGCCACTTGCAAACTAATAAAGTACGGCAAATAATTGGTAGAGTATCGATGATCCAGTCCGTTGACAGTGTGAAAATAGCAAAAGAAATTGGCAAAAGAAGTATTGACGCAGGAATAGTCACGCCTGTATTAATGGAAGTTAATGTGGGGTCGGAACTAAGCAAGTTTGGCTTCTCGATGGATTCCGCTGTTGAGAAAGCGTATGAGCTAGCCGAAATAAAAGGCATAAAACTGCATGGGATTATGTCAATTCCGCCCATATCCGACGATGAAAAGCTAATTCGGCAAAATTTTTCAAATATAAAGGGTCTGTTTATTGACATTTATGACAAAAGAATAGATAATGGTAGCATGATAATTTTATCAATGGGAATGTCCGGCGATTATCGACAGGCAATCATCGAAGGGTCGAATTTAATAAGAGTCGGGTCAGCAATTTTTGGCATGAGAGAAAATTAAAATAGGAGGAAGAAAAGATGGCATGGTTTGAAAAGGTAAAGAAATTCATCAACACGTCATAGGAAGAGTATGAGGACTATGAATTTGAGTCTTCCGAAGGTTCAATAGCTTACGAAACAAAGAAACCAAGGTTTGAAGAAGCGGTCTATCACAGTTCATCTCCCAATCCTTCCTCGGCAAAAGAAACGAGCGGCAATATTGTTGACTTCAATTCATCAAGTTCGAAGCCGCACGTTGTGTTTAAGAAACTTGACCGTTTTGAAGATGTTGCCGGTGTAGCGGATGTACTGAACGAAAAGCGCATAGTAGTGCTTAATTTGGAAACTTGTCAGCCGGATATCTCCAGGCGCATCATCGACTTTCTTTATGGCGTGGCCTATGCGAATAATGGCGAGCTTAAACGTATTGCAGGCAGAGCATACATCATAACCCCATATAATGTTCCGCTGACAGGCGAGTTGCTTGACGAGGCTGATAGTTCAAGTATGGGAATTACTTTCTAAATTAAAAATTGGAGGAGTGAATTTATGCTTACACCTGCTCAAATACGGAGTCATAGGTTTATATCTGCAGTTCGCGGTTCATACAAGGCGGAAGAGGTTGATACTTTTTTTGAAGACGTTGCCGCCTCGTATGAGCAGGCCTTCAGAGAAAACGCCGAACTGATTAAAAAGATTAGCGTACTTGCCCAAAAGGTTGAGGAGTATCGCGATGAGGAAGATAACATCAAGGCCACACTCCTTACCGCACAGCGCGTAGCGGATGAGATGAGTAGCGATGCTCGAGAAAAATCGGCTCAAATGCTCCAATCGGCAACCGACAAGCTTGAATATGCTGAGTCAAGTTCTAAGATTAAGTCTCAAGTTATTATCGATGAGGCTAATAAAACAGCGCGCGATAAAATTTTTGAAGCTGAGATCAAAGCCAATCAAACTTTAGCCGATGCGGCCAAAAAGGCTGAAGAGTTATTAGCGGAATCAAAAAAAGAATCTGTCGAGCAACTTGAAAAGATCAAAGATGAACTTCAAAAAGAAAACTTATGCCTTGAAATCCTGAAAAAAGAGTCCTCTTCTTTCAGAGAAGAGTTGTTAGAAAGATATAATCAGCACATGGCTTTTATTCATGAAATTCCGGCTGCCGTTGCTGACACAATCAAGCCGAGAACCGACCCGAATGATGACGATTGCGAGTCAGCCGAAGTCGCTGCGAAAGTTCCGGAAGAGGACATAAGCGTTGATGAAACTATGCTCAACGAAAGCTCGGAAGAAAATTCTTCTGAAGAATTCGTCAGTTCTGAAGCTGACGATGACGAAGAGGATTGTTTCGAAGAGCAAGCTGACGCTGCGATTGAACTTGACGATGAAGGTGAGGGGGCTCCGGTGGATATTGCCGACCCTTGCCGTGAAGAATTAATCAATAAGACGGATGAACCCGAAATTAAGCAAAAGGGTTTTGACGATGCCATTGATGAAATTGAAGACTTTCTCTCCGAAAGTGAAGAATCCGTTGCCAAAAATATGTCTAACGTGCAAGAAGATCAGCAAACTGATTTTTCCGATGATGACGGCAACGAAGAATCCAACGCGTCTCAATGTCCGACGAAGACAGATGGAGTCGTAGTGTGTGACGAAGAAGACGACGACGACGAAGAAGAAGACGAAGAAGACGAAGACAACGACGAAGACAACGAC